>CAMWVZ010000068.1 GCA_947177845.1 uncultured Bacteroidales bacterium
GCCAAGGGAGCGAGCGCGGAAGCGGGAAAATCGGTAAAGATACGCTGATAGAGCCGCATCGCCTCCCACCGGTCGGTGGTCTTCTGTATCGCAGCCCGCTCGCCCCACACCGGCGCACCGAGAGGCGGAAAATCGGCCGGTTTCAGAAACTCCGTTTCGGGATCTATCGCTTCCCCCGCCCGCAACTGCAACAATCCTCCCGCCATAAACAAAGCATCGTCGGCCAAAAGGTCGTCGCCGTAGTCGGTATAAATCCGCTCCAAGCAACGCAAAGCCTCGTCCACCGAATCCATTTTCAGGAAAATCCGCGCCTTGCGCATATACACATCGTCGAACAAAGCCCCCTCCAACGGCATGGTCAGAACCTCGTCGAGCAAAGCCATAGCCGGCGCGTACAGACGGCGCAAGAAGAGCAAGTCGGCCTTCGCCACCCGCTCCAAACCCTCGTAGGTGCTGTCGGGATTGCGGTTCTCCTTAATCATCAACGAAAGCTCCATGGCATCGTTGGCAATGAGTTTGGACGTGGCCGCGCGCAACACATCGAGCTGGCTTTCCGCCCATTCGAATTCACCTATATAATAGGAAAGGCGGGCGTTCTGCAATTTGGCGTAGAAGCCCTCCGCGTCTTGCTTGAAGTCTTTTTCCACTTGGCTGTAGAGCAAGGTGGCGTCCCATACCTTATTATAGTAGAGCAGAATATCGGCGAGGTCGGTTTTGATGCGCGCTTTCTGGAGCGCGTTGAAGGTGCGCGAGGCAAGGGCTTGCTGCAACACCGCCCGCGCACTGTCGGGCTGATGCGTGTAGTAGGCGTAGATGTGCGCCAGATTGCGGTACATCTCGGGGCGTGCCTCCCGTCCCAATTCCTCCAAAAGGCGTTTGTATTCCTGTTTTATTCGGTTGATTTGAAGCGAGTCGCGTATAAGACCGTTTTCCACGCGATGAAAGTAGAGTTGAAGCAGGTCGATGCGGCTGTTTCGCACCAAGGCCGCAAGAAGCCCGCCCTGCGGCTTGCTTCCCTGTTCGATGAACGTTTCGTATTGCTCCTGCGCCAAATCGTATTGGCCGCCCGAGGCCAAACGACTGATAGTCTGATACCATTTTCGGCCTTGGTCGCCGAAACGCAACACATAGGAACGGGCCTGACGCACCGCCGCCTCGTATTCTCCGTTTTGCAGAAGCGTCCACACAAAGAGGTCCTGCACCACGGGGGCGTCGGGTTCGGCCTGGGCTTTCCTGGCCACCCACGCAAGGATTTCGCGTTTTATTTTGAGGGGGTTACGGGCGCCCTCGCCCGCCAACAACGATTGCAGACGCGCATACACCTCTTCTTCGTGCCCGCTCTCGGCCTGCATCCACGCCACATATTCCTCGAGCATTTCATCGTAGCGCCCGTCCAAACGGTAGAGGTTAGCCAAGGCCGAAGCATAGGCGGGCGAGGGCGCCCTCGGTGAGGCAACCCGACGCCCCCGCTTATACACCTCGATGGCGGGTGCATACAGACGGGTCTTCTCCACAATGGCTTCCGCGAGTTCCTCCACCGAAAGCCCCGCTTGCGAGAAATCGGTTTTCTGCACAATTTCCTGCAACACGGCTTCCGCCTTATTCTTTTGATTTTGCAAAAGATAGTTCTTCGCAAGATCCACCTTCACCAACACGGGAAGCGCACTTGCCTTCATCTGCCGGCGAATGAGTTTCTCGGCTTTGTCGAATTGGGAAAGGGTTTGCAGACAATTCAGATACCCTTGATACACAAAATTCTGCGGGTCTTCCTTATAGAGTTCTTCATAGAGGGCGAGCGCTTTCTCGGTCTGCCCGTCCGCGGCATAACGCCCCGCAAGTTGCAGACGGTTCGCCTCCTGCGCGTGCAGGCACGCAGGCGCTGCCCCTATCGCGCCCCATAGAACAAGGGCGAAAAACATCACCCACCTTCTCCAAAAAGGCGCGACAATCCGCATATCAACAATCAATTAGTCAATTCTATCGAATCCCGTAAACTCCTGCAAGGCCTTGGGAATACGGATGCCTTTTTCGTCCTGATGATTTTCCAACAGGGCGGCCACCACACGGGGCAGCGCCAACGCGCTCCCGTTGAGCGTGTGCAGGAGGCGCGTCTTTCCCTCGGTATCCTTGTAGCGCAGGTGCAGACGGTTGGCCTGATAGGTCTCGAAATTCGACACCGAGCTCACTTCCAGCCAACGTTTCTGCGCGGCGCTATACACCTCGAAGTCGAAGGTGAGCGCAGACGTGAAGCTGATGTCGCCCCCGCACAGCCGCAGCACGCGGTAGGTGAGTTCGAGTTCTTCGAGCAGATGCCCCACATGGGCGCACATCTCGTCCAACACCTTATACGAATCTTCGGGTTTCTCCACGCGCACAATCTCCACCTTATCGAATTGATGCAGACGGTTCAAGCCTCGCACATCCTTGCCGTAGGAGCCGGCTTCGCGACGGAAACAGGCCGAATAGGCGCAGTTCTTCACGGGCAGATCCTTTTCCTGCAGGATGCAGTCGCGGTAGAGGTTGGTGACGGGCACTTCGGCGGTGGGAATCATATAGAAATTGTCCAGACCGATATGATACATCTGCGCGTCCTTGTCGGGAAGCTGGCCGGTGCCGTAGCCCGAAGCCTCGTTCACCATCAAGGGCGGTTCAATCTCCACATAACCGGCTTTGTTGGCGCGGTCGAGGAAAAAGTTTATCAACGCCCGTTGCAGACGCGCCCCCTTGCCTTTATAGACCGGGAAGCCCGCACCGGTAATCTTGTTGCCGAGTTCAAAGTCGATGATATCGTATTTGGAAGCCAATTCCCAATGGGGAAGCGCGTTTTCGGGCAGGGAATCGAGTTCGCCCACCTGACGTTCCACCACGTTGTCGGCGGCGTCCTTACCTTCGGGAACCGAGGCGTGGGGCGTATTCGGAATGCTGTATAAAAGGCTCTGTATCTGTTGTTCGAGTTCGCCCGCCTTGGCCGAAAGTTCCTTGTTCTTCTCTTTCGAGAGCGCGGTTTTCTCCTTGAGGACGTCGGCTTCCTGCTTCTTGCCTTGCTTATAAAGGTCGCCTATTTCTTTCGAGATTTTGTTGGATTCCTGCAAAAGCGCCTCCAATTCCTGTTGGGTGCGGCGACGTTCGGCATCCAAGGTCAGGATTTTGTCGATGTTTTCCTGTGCGGCGGCGTAATGCTTTTTCTGAAGTGCGCGAACCACTTCGGCGGCGTTCTCGCGGATAACTTGCAACTGCAACATAGCGGTCTGATTTTTACAATGCGAAGGTAATTATTTTCACCGACACGGCGTGGCTCTAATCTTTGTCGGCATGTCCCGTGTCGTAGCCGAAACGGCGCAGAAGCTGGTCGTCGTTCCGCCAGTTCTTCAACACCTTCACCCGCAGGTTCAGGAAAATCGGCTTGCCCAAGAATTTCTCGAATTCCTTGCGCGCATCGGTGCCCACACGTTTGAGCGCACTGCCGCCCTTGCCTATCAGAATGCCTTTCTGCGAGTCTTTCTCCACATAAATCACGGCCTCGATACGGTCGAGCTTCGCCATTTCCTTATAGCTTTCTATCTCCACCTGCACCGAATAGGGTATTTCCTGCTTGTATTGCAGCATGATGTGCTTGCGGATGGTTTCGGCGGCAAAGAAACGGAGGTTGCGGTCGGACAGTTCGTCTTTGGGAAAATAGGCGGGGTTGTCGGGCAGTTTTTCGAGAATCATCTCCAAGAGACGGTCGGTCTGAAACTTATGCAGCGCCGAAATCGGCAGAATCTCGGCCTGCGGGATTTTTTCCTGCCAATAGGCAATCTTTTTCATCGCCTCCTCTTGCGTAACTGTGTCAACTTTATTAATTAAAAGTATGATGGGTTGCTTGAGGTTTTGTATCCGCTCGATGATGCCGGGGTTCTTGAAATCCTCGCCCACATCGGTAATCAAAACGAACACATCGGCCTCGTCGAGACTGTTCTCGATGCTTTTTAGCATGGATTCCTGCAACTTGTAGTGCGGGTTGAGGATGCCGGGGGTGTCGGAAAACACAATCTGATAGTCCTCGCCGTTGAGGATGCCGAGGACTTTTTCGCGCGTGGTCTGCGCCTTGGGCGAGGTGATGGAAAGTTCTTCCCCCAACAGCGCGTTCATCAAGGTGGATTTGCCCGCGTTCGGATTGCCGATGATGCTCACAAATCCCGAACGATGACTTTTCTTCTGCTTTTTTTCCATGCCCAAATTTACAACAATTACAACTTCCCGAAGAAGTTTTTGTTGTCGTTTTTTGCATGGATAGTTTAAATTTTTCTTTCTTTTATGCCAAAAAATGACAATATTTGCACTCGCAAAAGAGAACGTTTAACTTCAGCCGAGCGCAGAGGCCAAGCAAGCTTGGACTATGCCGAGGCGGTTAAACGTCGGTTGAAAAACCAACGGAAATGGATATAGATTTGTCACAATTCTGCGAGGCTCCATTCACTTACAACGAATTGGCGTCGCAGTTAGAAGACTACGCCGCACCCAAGAACAAGGTGCAATATATGGAACGTCAAGGGAAAATAATCCGCTTGAAGAAGGGAATGTATGTAAACGCACATGGAAACGCCTCGTTTTATTCATCGACAGGCTTGATAGCCAATCATCTTTACGGGCCTTCCTATGTTTCGCTGCACACCGCGCTCCGCTTCTACGGGCTCATTCCCGAACACGTCTATACCACCACATCTGTCACAATGGGGCGTAGTCGTGAGATTGTCAACAAAGTGGGACGGTTCACCTATACCCATGTTGCACCCGACTACTACCCTATCGGCATCACCCGCCAAAAGGAAGATGATTTATGTTTCCTGATGGCCACCCCCGAAAAAGCGCTCTGCGACCTCATTGTCTGCACCAAAAAATTGCGGTTGCGCTCCCTTTCGTCCTTGTTCGTGTATTTGGAAGAAGATATGAGGATTGATATGGAGCTATTCGCCGAAATGAATCCCGCCATTTTCGAGGCTTGCGCCCATGTGAGCAAAAAATCACAAACCCTTTTAAACCTTGCAAAATTATTAAGACGATGACGTTATACGATGAAATGCTTGCCTCCTACGACAAGAAAAACCCTCGCGCCGCTTACGAAGTTTCGCAACAAATCATACTGGCCGGACTGCACCGGGGAGGTTTTTTCAACCACGCCGCCTTTTACGGAGGCACCTGCCTGCGGATTTTCCATAACCTGCAACGATTTTCGGAAGATATGGACTTCTCTTTATTGAAGCCCAATCCCGATTTTCGCTTCGAGGTTTTCTTTCCTTTCATTGTGGCGGAATTTGAAGCCATGGGAAGACATGTGGAAATCAAGAAGAAAGACAAGCGCACTTTCGGCAAGGTGGAGTCTGCTTTCCTGAAAGACACTACCGATGTGTATAATCTTGTTTTTCAAACGCAAAAAACATTGAAAATAAAGATTGAGGTGGATACGCAACCGCCTCTGAAATTCGACACCGAACAGAAAATGCTGTTTCAGCCCTACTCTTTTTCCACCCGCTGCATGTCGTTGCCTTGTCTGTTCGCCGGAAAGATGCACGCCTTGGTATACCGCGCATGGATCAATAGGATAAAGGGTCGTGACTGGTATGATTTTGAATGGTATGTGCGCCATAACGTACCTTTGAATTTTGCGCATCTGCAAGAACGTATCTATCAATTCGGGGAGGGTCTGTTAGACCGTGAAACCTTTATGGCCAAACTGAAGGAGCGTCTTGCCACGGGAAATATAGACTCGGTGAAAGAAGATGTGCAAAATTTCATTATCGACCACCGCGAAATGGACATCTGGTCGAACGACTATTTCCTCCTGCT
>CAMWVZ010000069.1 GCA_947177845.1 uncultured Bacteroidales bacterium
CATAATAGATTAAAAACGGTATGACCACGATTGCAATCCCGATCAAAACCGCCATAGCCATGTGTTCTTGAATCCAAGCCATGATGATGAATTTATGTTAGTACTAAAATTTCAAGCGCAAAAGGCAAATTTAATGAAATTTCTTAACTTTGAAGGTTTGAGATTAAAAAACGGGACTATGCTTCCTTTCCAGAATTTCCCCTACAAGTTGGTGCTGGGGTCTGCCTCCCCGCGCCGCAAAGACCTGCTTTCGGCCTTGGGTTTTGAATTTGAGACGATAACCAAGACGGTGGACGAGAGCTATCCCTTGAGTATGCCTCGGGAATCGGTTCCCGAATACCTGTCGCATATCAAGTCGGTGGCTTTTTCGGACGACGAACTGCCCGAAAACTATCTGCTCATCACCGCCGACACCATGGTGCTATTAGACAACAAACCCTTCGGCAAACCCGCCGACAGAGACCAGGCCGTGCGTTTCCTTTACGCGCTTTCGGGGCAGACGCACAAAGTGATTACAGGTATTTCGCTCCGCACCCGGGAACGCCAGCACACTTTTTCGGCGGAATCGAAAGTGACGTTCCGCGTGCTTTCGTTGGAGGAAATCGAATATTATGTAGACAAATACAAACCCTACGACAAAGCCGGTTCCTACGGTATACAGGAATGGATAGGCTATGTGGGAATCGAGGCGGTCGAAGGTTCGTTCTACAATGTAATGGGCTTGCCCACCCAGCGTCTTTATCGTGAATTGGCCGAATTTATAGGAAGATGAAAGCAAAGATGAAGAAAACAGCCGGTCTGTTTTTTGTTGCGGGCGTTCTGTTGGCGGGGCTTCTTCCTTTGCCTGTCCGCGCCCAGCAGACCGAAGCGAGCGGCAACAAGGAATTCGAAATTCTCAAGAATCTCGAGATTTTCTCGTCGGTCTATAAGAACGTGGAGTATGTGTATGTAGACGGCGCCAATCCCGGCAAGATGATAAAGGCCGCGCTGGATGCCATGTTGCGCACCCTCGACCCTTACACCGTCTATATTCCCGAAGCCGAAATCGAAGATTTCCGCATCATGACCGAGGGCGAATACGGCGGCATCGGTTCCACCATTCACTACCGCGACGGCTGGGTATACATCACCGACCCCTACGAGGGTTTTCCCGCCGATAAAGCGGGTTTGAAGCCCGGCGACAAGATTTTGGCCGTGAACGGCGAATCCACGCAAGGAAAGAATGTTTCCGACGTGAGCGCCATGCTCAAGGGACAGGCGGGAACCAAAATATCGCTCACGATAGAGAGGAAAGGCAATGCCAAACCTTTCGAGGTAAGCCTCACCCGACAGGCTATCCGCATCAAGAATGTCACTTACAGCGGTATGTTGCGCGACAGTGTGGGCTATATCCGGCAAGACGGCTTTACGCAAGGCGCCACGCAGGAAGTGAAGGACGCTTTCTTGGCGCTCAAGGCGCAGGGCATGAAATATCTGGTCTACGATTTGCGCTACAATGGCGGAGGCTTGCTCAACGAGGCCGTCGATATCGTCAACCTTTTCTGTCGGAGCGGGCTTGAAGTGGTGAGCACGAAAGGAAAAATCGACAACCGCGACAATACCTACTACACCACCAAGGCGCCCCTCGATTTGGAAATCCCCATTGTTTTCCTCACTAGCCGCGGAACGGCTTCGGCTTCCGAAATCCTTACCGGTGCCATGCAAGACTACGACCGTGCCGTGCTGGTGGGCGAGCGGACTTTCGGCAAAGGATTGGTTCAGAATATCCTGCCACTTCCCTATAATGCGCAGATGAAGATTACCGTAGCCAAATACTATATCCCCAGCGGGCGTTGCGTGCAGGCCTTGGACTACAGCAACAAAGACGAGCAGGGCATGGCGCGCCGCATTCCCGATTCTCTCCGCACGCGCTTCAAGACGGCGGGCGGGCGTGATGTGTACGACGGCGACGGCATCGAACCCGATTTGGAAATAGAACCTCCCGTTATCAGCGAGGTTTCGTTGAGTCTTATCGGCAAATTCCTCTTGTTCGACTATGCCAACCGCTATGCTTCCAAGCACGACAAGATACCTTCGATAAAGGATTTTCAGATTGGCGAGGCCGACTACAAGGATTTCGTGGCCTTTATGAAAGACAAGGATTATGCCTACGAATTGCCCACCGAAAAGGCGTTGAAGGAATTTTCCGAGATAGCCCGCGAGGACAGTTGTTTCGATATGCTTCACACGCAAATCGAAGCGATAAAGACGCAACTCGAACAACTCAAGCAAGACGATTTAATCAAGAACAAGGCCGAGATAAGCCGTCTGCTGCGGGAAGAAATCGTGTCGCGCTACTACTATCAGGCCGGGCGTGCCGAGGCCGAGTTGCAGGACGATGCCACGGTGAACGAAGCTGTGGAGATATTGTTGAATCCGGAACGGTATAAGGCGTTCTTGAAAAAGTAGGTTTCAAGAATATTAATTCTCTTGCAGGAATGATGCTGAACGTAGAAAAACTAAGCAAATCTTACGGCCCGCAGAAGGCCCTCGACGAGGTTTCGTTTTCCGTTACCTCGCCGCAGGTGGTGGGATTGTTGGGGCCCAACGGTGCGGGAAAATCCACACTGATGAAGTTGATTTGCGGCTACCTTGTGCCCGATGCGGGGCGTGTGGAGGTATGCGGTTCGGATACGGTGAAGCAGGCTTTGCAGGCACGTGCCAAAATCGGTTATCTGCCCGAACACAATCCCCTCTATTTGGATATGTATGTGCGTGAGTACTTGGAGTTTGTGGGGCGTATCTATACCGATTTCACTACGGTGAGCAAGCGGATGCGTGAGGTGATTGAGGCGGTGGGATTGCAACCCGAGGCGCATAAGAAAATCGGGGCCTTGTCGAAGGGCTACCGCCAGCGGTTGGGTTTGGCGCAGGCGCTGATTCACAACCCCGAGATATTGATTTTAGACGAATCCACATCGGGGCTCGACCCCAACCAACTCGAGGAAATCCGCGAGCTGGTGCGCCGTATCGGTCAAGAAAAAACGGTGCTTTTCTCCACCCATATCATGCAGGAAGCGCAGGCGGTGTGCAGCCGCGTATTGTTGCTCAACCAAGGGCATCTGATTGCCGATGCGCCCACCGTCGAACTTACCCGTCATCTGCAAGGCAAGGTCCGTATCTGTGTGGAATTCGACAGGGAGGTGGACGGGGATGATTTCCGTGCGTTCGCCGCCGCCCGGGGTGCCGAGGTGGAGAGGGAGAACGAAAAGAATACCTACGGGATTGTTTGTAACGCGGACGGCACCGATATCCGCGCCGCTCTTTTCTTCTATGCGGTGGAAAAAGGCCTTTCCGTGCTCACCTTGCAGCGCGAGGAAGACGATTTGGAGACGGTCTTTCACAAACTCACCCACGAAAATCCCGCTAAATCCAAGTAATCATGCAGGACACATTGATTTGGAACGCCCATATACAAACCGAAAACAGCCACATGGTGTTTGTTGCGGTCTGTGCCTTGCTTTCCTTGGTTTTCTACGCATGGTTCGTGCAATTCTATGCGAAAGAAATCTCCACGATTGCATCGGGTATGTTCGATTTCCGGAATTGGGGCAAGCCCGTGCGTTTACCCTCCGTGAGCGGACAAATGGCGCAACGGCGTAAATTTCTGTTGGTTGTGGTGTCGTGGGCGGGCCTTTCGTGGTTGATTTACTTTCTGTTGTCCGACGGCGGTTTCACATGGCGCTTCAATCAGTTTCCGCTCTTGTTGCAGGGAAGCAACCCCAAGGTGAGCGTGATGCTGTTCTCCATGCTGTTCACGGCTTTGTACTATGCTTTCAAACGAGTTGTCTTTTATGGTGTTGGCTATGTGATAGAAGAGGATAAGGCCGCCACCGTGTTTTGGCGCAAAGGTATTTATCACGATTTCCTTTTCTCGCTTCTGGCGGTGCCGCTGTTGTGCGCCGTGTCCACACTCGATTTCGCTTTCCGCACCGTCTTCATGTATGTGCTCCTTGTGCTTTTTGCGGTTCTTGCCGTCTTCAAAATCCTGCATCTTTCATACGAAGGCCACAATTTGAGCCGATTTAGCTACCTGCATATTTTTACGTACCTTTGCGCTCTTGAAATCTTGGTGCCCCTTTTTTTGTGGAAAGTGTTCTTTGCTTTATAGCGAAGCGACCGGAGAGGGGAAAAAGGGCTGTCAAGATAGAAGCAAAATGAAAAAGAACACCGATGGGAACCTCGCAGAAAACTTGTAAGGTAAAGAATATTCTGATTTCCCAACCTGCTCCGGCCGATTTTGAGAAATCACCTTACAAACCTGTTTCCGACAAATACGGGCTCAAGTTCACTTTCAAGAAATTGTTTCAAGTGGAAGGCATTTCCGCTATCGAGTTTCGTAAGAATAAAATCAACCTCTTAGACTATACGGCTGTGATTTTGACGAGCCGCAACGCGGTGGATCATTATTTCCGTATGGCCAAGGAGATGCGGGCGCAGATTCCCATTTCGATGAAGTTTATCTGTAGCTCGGAATCGGTGGCCTACTATATCCAAACCTATATTCAATACCGCAAACGCAAGATTTTTTTCGG
This sequence comes from uncultured Bacteroidales bacterium, assembly GCA_947177845.1. Taxonomy (GTDB): domain Bacteria; phylum Bacteroidota; class Bacteroidia; order Bacteroidales; family P3; genus Pullibacteroides. The sequence goes on from CAMWVZ010000069.1 coordinate 4,575, forward strand.
CAAGCAGACCACCGAAGAGATGATGGATGTGGTGGCCAAGCACAAGAACGAGAAGTTTCTTTTCCCTTGTCAGGAAGACAGTTATTCGGATGTTCCCGCCGCATTCGCCAAGGCGAAGATTCCCTTGAAGAAAGCGCCCATGTATCGGAGCGTTGCGGTGAAGGTGGCGCAGGAGATAGATATCGAGAAGATTGATATGATACTGATGTTCAGTCCTATGGGCATCAAATCCTTGTTCGAGAACTATCCGGATTTCAAGCAGGGAAAGAAACTGATAGGTATCTACGGGCATTCGGTGGCCGATTCCGCACATCAGGCGGGCTTGACCGTGAATTTGGCCGCTCCCACACCTACGTCCAGTTCCATGGCCGAGGCCTTGGGTGAATTTCTCGCCGACCTTGTGAAACACGGCGGCGATATGAGCAAGATTTCTCCGCATTTCGAATATCGCCCCGACCTTGAATCTGTTGCGGAGCCCGAAGCCAAGGGTAAAAAGAAACCGGCAACTGCCAAAATACAAGGAGGCAGCGGTTCTTCGACGAAGAAAATCGAAAACAGGGTGGCCGCCAATAAAGCCGCCGCCATGGCTGTAATGGCCGACAAAAAGAACAGTCGTAGCAAAGTCAAAAAATAAAGGCTATGTCCGCCCTGCCTAAACACGAACGGCTGTACGAACAAAGCCTTGTCTCCCGTCTTTTTTCGGAAGGAAAGCATCTTTCTCCCTCTTCCCGCTTGCGTGTGCGTGTTCTCTTGATAGAGAGGGAAGGGGATGAGACAGAAGTTTCCCCGCATCCACCCGTAAAACTTATGGTGGGCGCCTCCAAGCGCAATTTCAAACACGCCGTTACCCGCAACCGCATCAAACGCTTGCTTCGGGAAGCATATCGGTTTCACAAAGAAGAGATTTCGGGGCTTGTTCCTCCGCAAAAGACGCTCTTGCTCTTCTTGCAATATGCAGGAAAAGAGGAGGTTTCTTTGGAAGAAATGAAGTCTCTCGTGCAGCAGTTCATAGGTTCTTTTCAAAAACGTCTGCGCCGTGAATAGAATTTGGGTCTATGCGAAAGAGGGGCTGCGTGCAGCTATTAATATGCTTTTCAAAGGCTTGGTGCGTTTTTATCAAATGTGCATCTCGCCGCTTTTTCCACCCACCTGCCGATACACGCCCACCTGTTCCGAATATGCTTTGCAGGCCTTGCGCAAATACGGGCCGTTCAAAGG
>CAMWVZ010000070.1 GCA_947177845.1 uncultured Bacteroidales bacterium
GTGCCCACCTCGAAACTACGGATAGACACCACTTTATCGTCGTCGAACTCGATGCGGAACGGCAACTCGTCCGAAAACGAGAACACGTCTACGATGCCGCCCCGCAAGGCATATTCGCCCGGAGAGGCCACGAATTCCACCTGACGGAAGTGGTATTGGTCGAAAAATTCGCTCAGAAAGTCTTGGGAAAGGTTCTCGTTCACATGGATGCGCACGGCCATGGAAGTGAGCTGCACGGTGTTTATCACCTTCTCGCTCAGGGCTTCCGGATAGGTCACCACGCGCAGCCCCTTCTGCCCCGAGCGCAGTTTCTCCAGCACTTCGGTGCGCGTGAGCACGTTGGCGTTGTCCACTTTCTCGGTGTCGTAGGGATGTTTGTAGGACGAGGGATAAAAGAGGGTCCGCTTGGCTTTCGTGCCGCCTTCGGGATTTTCGCCCGAAAGTTTCTCGAGGTCGTTGCAGAAATAGGCGGCCTTCTCGCGGTCGGCAAGAATAAAAAGCTGGTTTTCTTCAAAATGTTGCGATATAACCTGCGCCACCACCGCCTGCCCCGAACCGACAAGGCCTTTGAGGACGAAAACATCGCCGTCCATTCCCTGCGGGCGGGCGTCTATCCGCGCCAGCACCGGTTTGAGACGTGCGTCCCCCTCGTATATCGAAAGCAAATCTTCTCTCTGCACGTTGTGTGAATTAGAACAAGGGAGCAAATGTAATATTTTGGCTTGGAATTTTCGGGCGCCGCCCTATTGCGGATATCGGCAAAAATGATAGTTTTGCAGGCTTTTTTCCGAGGCCTTTGTTTCGGAGGGAAGACGCATAACCCCGCTACCTTATGAAAATTGTCATAGCCGGTGCGGGAGGGGTGGGCTCGCATTTGGCCAACCTGCTCTCGCGCGAAAAGCACGATATCGTTCTCATCGACCCCGATGAATCCAAGCTCGAGGCACCGGGAAGCCGACTGGACCTGCTCACCTACAACGCTTCGGCCACCTCCATTCAGACGCTGAAGGACGCCGGGGCGGGCTCGGCCGACTTGGTGATAGCCGTCACCACCGATGCCAGCCGCAACCTCACTATCTGCATGTTGGCGCATACGTTGGGGGCCAAGAAGACCGTGGCGCGTATCGACAATGCCGAATATCTCAACTCCCGCTATCAAAGCTACTTCAAGGGCATGGGCATCGATTCGCTCATCTACCCCGAACGCCTTGTGGCGCAGGAAATCGCCGACTCCATGAAAATGAGCTGGGTGCGGCAATCGTGGGAATTTCACGACGGCGCGCTCGAGCTCATCGGGGTCAAGGTGCGTCAGAATGCGCTTATCCTCAATCAGAAACTAAAGGATTTGGGTTCCAACGACCTGCCCTTTCATGTGGTGGCCATCAAGCGTCGCGGCCGCACCCTCATTCCCCGGGGCAACGATATGATTTTGGCGGGCGATTTGGTCTATTTCATGACCATGCAGAAAAACCTGACGCAGATTCACGACCTCTGCGGCAAGGAAGGCTACGAGGAAATCAAGAACATCACGATTATAGGGGGCGGTGAAGTGGCTGTACAGGCCGCCGAGGTCATCCCCGACCACATGGCTGTCAAAATCATAGAAATCAACGAAGACCGAGCCAAACAACTCACCGCGCTGGTCAACGACCGCATCATGGTGATTCACGGCGACGGGCGCGATATGAGCCTCTTGGTGGAGGAAGACATCAAGAAGACGCAGGCTTTCGTGGCGCTCACGGGCAATGCCGAAACCAATATCCTGGCGTGTCTGGCGGCCAAGCGCATGGGCGTGCGCAAGACGGTGGCCATGGTGTCGAACTTCGACTATGTGGATATGGCCGAGAGCCTCGACATCGGTACCATCATCAACAAGAAGACCGTGGCGGCGGGGCATATCTATCAGATGATGCTCGACGCCGACGTCTACAACCTCAAGCGGCTCACCGTGTCGTCGGCCGACGTGGTGGAATTTATCGCCGGTCCGAAAGCCCGCGCCACCAACAAGGAAATCAACGATTTGGACTTACCCGAAGGCGCCACCATCGGCGGTCTGGTGCGCAACGGCGAGGGTATTCTCGCCAGCGGCTCCACGCGCATCGAGGAGGGCGACAGCGTGGTGGTCTTCTGTGTCGATATGGATGTGAAGAAGTTAGAGCGTTTCTTTAATTAGTCTATGTTAAACTACAGATTAATAGCGAAAATTTTAGGCGGCATAGTCTATATAGAAATGGGCTTGCTCTTCGGGTGCACGATTCTTTCGTTCTTCTACGAGGAAAACGATTTGGAGTCTTTCATCCTCTCCACCCTCGTGGCCTTGGGGCTGGCCATGCTGCTGAACTTCGCCGGCCGCAACGCCTCCAAGGTAATGAGCCGCCGCGACGGCTATATGGTGGTGTGCCTCACGTGGATTGTCTCCACGCTCGTGGGAATGCTCCCCTATCTGTTTTCGAGCGAGATACCGGGATTCACCAACGCCTTCTTCGAAAGTATGTCGGGCGTCACCTCCACGGGCAGCACGGTCATGGACAATATCGAATCCTGTCCGCACGCCCTGCTTTTCTGGCGGAGTCTGACCCAATGGATTGGCGGTTTGGGAATTATCTTGTTTACCTTGGCTTTGCTTCCGGGCATCAGTATGGGCGGCAACCTCCGCCTTTTCGCCGCCCAATGCACGGGCCCCCTTCAGATGAAGGTGCAGCCCCGCATCGCCGGCACCGCCAAATGGATTTTCATGGTCTACCTGTTCTTGACCGTGGCCTGCGCCTTCTGTCTCTTCTTTTGGGGGCACATGACGGTTTTCGACTCCATCAACCACGCTTTCACCTGCATAGGCACCGGAGGCTTCTCCACGCATCAGGACAGCATCGCGTTCTATCACTCCCACGCCATAGAATATATTTTGATTGTGTTTATGTTTTTGGCGGGCGTCAACTACAACCTACTCTATTTCTTTGGATTGCGAGGAAAATTCAAGACCCTTTTCAAAGATACCGAATTCAAGTGGTACACGCTCTTTTTCGTAACGGTGAGCCTGATTTGCGCCCTTTCACTCTACTTCGAAAACGGTTTCAGCATAGAGGAATCGTTGCGCGCCTCGGCCTTTCAGGTGATTTCCCTGAGCACCAGCACGGGCTACTGCTCCAACGACTATATGCTGTGGGCACCTAAATTGTTGCCTCTCTTGTTTTTGGCTATGTTCATAGGAGGCTGTTCGGGCTCGTCGGCGGGAGGTTTCAAGACCATTCGGGTGGTGATGTTGCAGAAGCTGGCGCGCAACGAAATCAAGAAAATCATGCACCCCAACGCAGTTTTCCCCCTGCGTATCAGCGGACACGTCATCGCCACGCCCGTCAAAATTACGTTGGGCGCTTTCACCGCGCTCTATTTCGCCACCTTTTTTGCAGGTTGGCTGGCATTTATGTTCTGCGGAGTACCTTTTGAGGAAGCGGCGGTGGGAAGCATCTCCTGCCTCAGCAACATGGGGCCGGGATTGGGTTCCATGGGGCCCGTCTATTCGTGGAACGGCTTGGGACTCGGCGCCAAATGGGTGGCTTCCCTGCTCATGTTCGTGGGCCGTCTGGAACTGCTGAGCGTCTATGTCCTCTTCACCCGCGCCTTCTGGAAAAGCAGCGGGGTGTGATTATTTTCCCGCGCCTGTGATTATTTCCATGCGCCGCGCACCGTATAGATTTTTTCGATAACGTCCACCACGGCGAGACCCTCGGTGGCCTTGCAATCGATTTCGGCGCTTTCTTCCAACACATTCACTACGTTTTCAATTACATAGTGATGATTTTGCGCCGACCCTTTATAGGCGCCGTAGTCGTTGCCGGGATTGGTGGGCGGCAATTCGGGCATCACGTAATCCTTGATGTGGCAGAACTCCACCCTATCCATATACTGACCTCCTATCTTCACGCTGCCCTCGCTTCCCAACACCAAAAGCGAACTCTCCACATTGGCATCGTAGGCCGCCGTGGAATAGTTCAGACTGCCCATGCCCCCCTGCACGAAGTCGAAAGACACGATGCCCGAGTCTTCGAAGGCGGTGAGCCCCCGGTGCGTGAAGCTGTCGAAACGGCCTTGCACGTTCCGTATATCGCCGAAAAGCCACACCATAATATCAATGAAATGACTGAATTGCGTAAACAGCGTGCCGCCGTCCATATCGGCCGTGCCGTGCCAGTTTCCCGGCGTGTAGTAGCGGGCGTCGCGATTCCAGAAGCAGTTGAGCTGCACCATTTCAATCTTGCCCAAACGCCCTTCGCGCACAAGATTCTTTATCCATACCGAGGGGGGTGAATAGCGGTTCTGCATCACGCAAAAGGCCTTCTTTCCCGTTTTCCGCTCGGTTTCCACCACGGCGCGGGCATCGGCCACCGTCAAGGCCATGGGCTTCTCTATCACCACATGAAAACCTTTTTCCATAATCTCCACGGCAAGAGGCGCATGAAGGCCGTTGGGCACACACAGGCACACCACGTCGATTTCGGGATGCGCGGAAAGCATCTGCTTGTAATCGTGATGAAAAGGCACTTGATAGGCTTCTATGCCGAGGGTTTCGCGGGGGGCGAGGTCGCAGAGGGCGGCGAGGTGCGCGCGAGGGTTGCGGGAAATCATCTCCGCATGCCGTTTGCCGATATGTCCGCAGCCTATAACGCCGAAATTTATCATCTTCATGAGCTTGTTCGGCACAAATTTAACGAAAATGCCGTAACTTTACGCTCTAATAAATAGCAAATAATGAAAAACTACCTTTCCGCGACGATAATCGCCCTACTCGCGCTCCTCACCCTCACCGCCTGCCACCAAGAAGTTTCCGTGTTGCCCGGCTCGGGAGGAAAGACCTGCGAAATCATCGTCATCACCCCCAAAACCACATGGAACGGAAGTGTGGGCGACAGCATCCGCGCCTATTTCGCTCAGATTCAACCCGCCCTCAACCAACCCGAGCCCCTTTTCAGCCTCGTGCAGATAGACCCGCGCGCGTTCAACGAGAGCACCATGTTTCAGCACCACCGCAATATCCTGATTGTGGAAATCGACCCCGCCACCCCCGAGCCTAAATTCGAAGCCCGGCAGGATGTGTGGGCCTTCCCGCAAATCGTGGTCAAGTTCACCGTGCCCGACATCCCCGCCTTCAACACCCTCTATACGCCTCGCAAGCAGCAAATTCTGGCCTTGTTTTACATGAAGGAATATCAGCGCATTCAAAAAGTCTTTGCCGAAAGCGAACAGACCGACATCACCGAACGCCTCCGTCATCAGTACGGCTTCCGCATGATATTCCCCGACGGTTTCGCCTTCGCCGACGCCCAAAAGGATTTCGGCTGGATCCGCAAGGAGAGCAAGGACTACGGACAAGGCATCATTTTCAGCGTGCTGCCCTACAAAAGCGTTCACGATTTTGATTTACAAAATATTTTGAACCAACGCGATGCCATGTGCCGCAACGTGCCCGGCCCCGCCGAAGGTTCGTATATGACCACCGAGCGCCGTTGGGAGGAATTCTATCCTGTTTCGAAGGTTATAGACCTAAATGGTCTGTATGCCGTCGAGACAAGAGGGTTGTGGAGGCTGGAAGGCGATTTCATGGGCGGGCCTTTCGTGAATTACCTGATTGCCGACACCGCCCGGGGACGCCTGATTATGGTGGATGCCTATCTCTATTCGCCCCGCAAGCCCAAACGCGACTTGCTCCTGCAGATGGAAGGCATCGCCCGCAGCTTCAAGCTCTCCCCGCCCGCCATACCC
>CAMWVZ010000071.1 GCA_947177845.1 uncultured Bacteroidales bacterium
CCACATACTCCAATTCTCGGTTCCACGGCCCGAGGTTGAACACCTGCACGGTATCGTCCGCAGACGGCAGAGGCGCATCGGGCGGCAAACAAATGTCCACCCTTTCGCCCAAGTTCGAATAAGGATACTGCGGGAAGAACACCCAAACGCTGTCGGTTTCTATCTGCGCATCAGGGTCAATGCCCCAGTAGACAGTTTTATAGGAATAGGAGTTCGAATGTTCGTTTTGATCAGTAAGAATGCATACAATACGATCTCTATATCGTGTTCCATCAAAGAAAACAAGTAAGGATGGAGAATTAAAGGATTCTTCACGGTATGTCCACGAAATGATTGCGTGAGCCCAAACAGAAGAAGAATCCGTGGTTTTACCATCTAAAAAAAGGGTGTCGTCGGTGTGCGCGTAAATGCGACCAACATTTAGGTTAGACATGTCTATGGTGTGGACACAGCCTCTTCCGCTGTCAATAAGATATAGCGCGTTATAGGGTTTATCTTCAAAGCTAATAGTCCCTAAAGGCGCATACTTTTTTTCCGTTTCCGTCTGAAGAGTACATGTCACAGTACAAGCACCAAAACCGCTGCGCATTTTACGAACAACCTTTATTCTCGGTCCGTATAGGGTATCATGCTTTCCATATCTCTCTACAATCCAAATCCACGTAGCGGTGCTGTCGGATTCATATTCGGAAAAAGCCTTCAGGTAAGCGGTATCCTCCATATAATCAAGCTCCAGAAGGTAGGTGTGCCTGAAATATTCCATATCTATATATTCCTCCTCTCCCGGCCATGGGGAGGGGGTGGAAAAACGTTGCCCTATTACCTTTGCCTTGCGTTCTCCCGTAAAAGGATAATTCAAGATGTTTTCTTCTCCTATCTTTTTCCCATTAGAGAACCAACGGTAGAGGTAGTGGAAATTTGAGTCTCCCGTTGCCGAAAGCGGCAGAACCTCATCAAACCCCAATCTTATTGTATCCGCATGGGCCTTGAAAAGATGCAAGGTATCTAACGGCTTCTCTTGGGCTTGGAGTCGACACTCCACGCCCGTCAGCAGGCAAGCCAGTAAGCCGATGAAAGCAATTTTCTTCATTATAGCCGAAATAGAAAAACAGCACAAGATAGCAAAAATAACGATACAAAAGTTATATCTTTGTCCGGCCTTGGGATGACCACGGGTCGCAAAGAGAAATCAAGAAAATAAACAGACAGGATATGAAAAAAGTAGTTTTGATTAGACACGGTGAAAGTGTTTGGAATATGGAAAACCGCTTTACCGGCTGGACGGATGTGGATTTGAGCGCCAAAGGCGTGCAGGAAGCCCACGAAGCGGGTAAGTTGCTCAAAGAAAAAGGCTTTCAATTCGATATGGCCTATACTTCCTATCTCAAACGCGCCATCAAGACCCTGAACGTGGTGTTGGAAGAGATGGACCAACTTTGGATTCCCGTGGAGAAATCGTGGCGTCTCAACGAAAAGCATTACGGCAATCTGCAAGGCCTCAACAAAGCCGAAACGGCCGAAAAATATGGCGATGCACAGGTGAAGATTTGGAGAAGAAGCTACGACGTGGCTCCCAATCCGTTGGATGCCAGCGACAGCCGCGACCCGCAACAGGAAGCCAAATATGCGGGCGTGGATAAGAAACTCCTTCCCCACACCGAAGCCCTCAAAGACACCGTGGCCCGTATCGTTCCCTATTGGACGGAAACCATCGTGCCCGCCCTCAAGCATCAGGACGAAATTCTGATTGCCGCGCACGGCAACTCCCTGCGGGGCATTATCAAACATATCAAAGGAATTTCGGACGACGATATCGTGAGTCTGAACTTGCCTACGGCTGTTCCGTACCTCTTTGAATTTGACGATAATATGAACCTGCTGAAAGATGAATTCCTCGGCGATCCCGAAAAAATCAAAGCGTTGATGGAAGCGGTGGCCAATCAAGGCAAGGCTAAAAAATAAGACCATGTACAGGACAAAAAACAACGGAGAACTGCGGCTTGCCGATGTGGGCAAGCAGGTGACGCTTTGCGGTTGGGTGCAGCGTTCGCGCGACTTGGGCGGTATGACCTTTGTGGATTTGCGCGACCGTTACGGCATCACGCAAATTGTGTTCAATATGGAGACCGATGCGGCGCTTTGCCAAAAGGCGCGTGAATTGGGGCGTGAGTATGTGGTGCAGATAAAGGGGACGGTGGCCGAGCGGAGCAACAAGAACGCCAAGATTCCCACGGGCGATATCGAGATATTGGCAACGGAAATCACGGTGCTCAATCCGTCCAAGATTCCTCCTTTCACTATAGAGAACCATAGCGACGGCGGCGACGAACTGCGTATGAAATACCGCTATCTGGACCTGCGTCGCGATTGCGTGCGGCAGAACTTGGTGTTGCGCCACAGGCTCAGCATCGAAATCCGCAAGTATATGGACGAACAGGGTTTCATGGAAATCGAAACCCCGTTTATGGTGAAATCGACGCCCGAGGGTGCCCGCGACTTCGTGGTGCCTTCGCGTATGAATCCCGGTGAATTCTACGCCCTTCCGCAGTCGCCCCAGCAATACAAGCAGCTTTTGATGGTGGCGGGAATGGACCGCTATTTTCAGATTGTGCGCTGCTTCCGCGACGAAGACCTGCGCGCCGACCGTCAGCCCGAATTCACGCAGCTGGACTGCGAGATGAGTTTTGTGGAGCAGGAAGACGTGTTGCAGATGTTCGAGGGTTTGATGCGGCATCTGTTCAAGGTGGAGAAGAACATAGACCTGCCGCCTCTGCAACGGATGACTTGGCGGACGGCCATGGACAAATACGGTTCCGATAAGCCCGACTTGCGTTTCGGCATGGAATTTCACGCGCTCAAGGATGTTTTTCCGCAAGGAAAGTTCAGCGTTTTCGACCAAAGCGAGTGGATTGGCGGTATCTGTGTGGAGGGTGCGGCGGAATACACCCGCAAGCAGTTGGACGAACTCACCGATTTTGTAAAGCGTCCGCAGGTAGGGGCCGGTGGCCTCATCTACGTTAAGTGCAACGCCGACGGAACCTATAAGTCTTCGGTGGATAAATTTTTCGATGCCGACGATTTGAAACGTGTGGCCGAAGCCTGCGAAGCCAAAGCGGGCGACCTTATCCTGATTTTGGCGGGCAAGGCCTCCAAGACCAAGGTGTCGTTGGGACAACTGCGTCTGGAAATGGGAAATCGGCTCAATCTTCGCGACCCTTTCAACTACAAGGTGCTGTGGATTGTGGACTTCCCGCTCTTGGAGTGGGACGAGGAAGCGGGACGCTTCTTTGCCATGCATCATCCTTTCACCGCCCCCAAACCCGAAGACGAGGCGATGCTGGAGACCGAACCGGGCAAGGTGCGCGCCAATGCCTACGATATGGTAATCAACGGTGTGGAAGTGGGCGGCGGCTCTATCCGTATCCACAGCCGCGACTTGCAGAAGCGGATGTTCCGGGCGCTCGGTTTCAGCGATGAGGAAGCGCAGAAGCAATTCGGCTTCCTGATGAACGCCTTTGAATACGGGGCACCTCCCCACGGAGGTTTGGCTTTCGGTTTCGACCGGCTTTGCGCCCTGTTCGGCGGCGAGGACTCCATTCGCGACTATATCGCTTTCCCCAAGAACAACGCCGGCCGCGACACGATGAGCGAATCGCCTTCGCCTATCAGTCAGGCGCAGTTGGACGAGTTGTTTTTGAAAAGCACGGCCGAGAAAAAGGATAAGACCTGCTGAGTTGCTTGTGAGACAGGCGATTTAATGTGAAATTTGGTTATTAGAAAAAAAAATAAGACCTTTGCGACCCGTTTTGAAGAAAACGCCCTTTGAAAAAAGCGGTGCAGGACGGAAGGCAAACCAATAAAAGTTTAACAGTCATGTCGAAAGTTTGTGAGATAACCGGAAAGAAAGTGATGACGGGCAACCACGTCTCCCACTCCAATATCAAGACGCGTCGCAGATTCTACCCCAATCTGCAGACCAAGAAGTTCTATGTACCCGAAGAAGATGCTTGGATTACTTTGCGTGTTTCGGCCAAGGGTATCAAGAACATCAGCAAGAAGGGCATCATGGCCTGCCTGCTGGATGCCGAGGCTAACGGCCTCATTCGTTTATAGAAATTGGCCATCGCTACGGCGTTGTTCAGTTTTCATAGTTTTTGAGTGGAGTGCCGGGTGTATGCCCGGCATTCTTTTTTTGTATCGGTATAAACTTTTCTCCTTATGAAAGTCATCACGAATATCAAAGGCTTGGTGCAGACCTCCGGCCGCCCTCTGCGCAAGGTTTGCGGCAAGGACATGCAGAAGCTCTCCGTTATTGAAAACGCCTTTCTGCTCTTCGACGAGCAGACGGGAAAGATTGTGGAGTTCGGAACTATGGAGCAGTGGTTGGGCCTTTCGCAGAAATACGCGCGTATCGAGAATGTGGATGCTTCGGGTCGCTTCGTTTTCCCCGCTTTCTGCGATTCACACACCCATATCGTATATGCCGGAAGCCGCGAAATCGAATACAACGATAAAATCCGCGGCTTGAGCTACGAGGAAATCGCCAAGAGGGGAGGGGGTATCCTCAATTCGGTGGACAGACTTCGCGCCGCAAGCGAAGACGAACTTTTCGAGGCGGCTTGGGAAAGATTGCAGGAAATGTGCGCCTACGGCACCGGGGCTGCCGAAATCAAGAGCGGCTACGGTTTGGATTTGAAGAGCGAGTTGAAGATGTTGCGTGTCATTGCCCGCCTCAAGCAAAAATCACCTATGACTATCCGCGCCAATTTTCTCGGCGCCCATGCCGTGCCCCGCGAGTATATAGGACGGCAGACGGAATATGTAGATTTGATTGTGAACGAGATGATTCCTGCGGTAGCTGCCGAAAAGTTGGCCGACTTTGTAGACGTGTTCTGCGATAAGGGTTTCTTTACGGTGCGCGATACCGAAAGGATTTTGGAAGCGGGTGCGAAATACGGCATGAAACCGAAGATTCACGCCAACGAATTGGCTTTGTCGGGAGGCATTCAGGTGGGGGTACGTTACGGCGCCTTGTCGGTAGACCATTTGGAATATGTGGGGAAAGAGGAAATCGCCGTTCTCAAAAACAGCGAAACCATGCCGACGGTTCTGCCCGGAGCGGCTTTCTTCTTGGGTATGCCGTTGAGCCCTGTGCGCGAAATGATAGAGGCGGGGCTTCCGGTGGCCTTGGCTTCGGACTATAACCCGGGTTCGTCGCCCTCGGGAAACATGCAGTTCGTGATGTCGCTGGGCTGTGTGCGCTACCGCATGTATCCCGAAGAAGTGGTGCACGCCACCACCATCAATACGGCCTGCGCCATGGGTGTGAGCGATAGTTTGGGAAGCATCGAACGCGGCAAGACGGCGAATTTCTATATCACCAAGAAGATTCCCACCTACGAATATATGCCCTATTCGTTCGGCAACAACAAGGTGGAAACCGTCTATCTGCAAGGAAAACGGATGTAAAGGTTCTCCGAAGTCGTTTAAGTTATGCGGGGCATACTGAACTTTCTTAAGAATTGGGTGCTGATTATCGCCCTTTTGGTGGGGTGTCTGGCGCATAATGTCTTGATAGGATATGCCGATAAGACCATGTATCTGATTTTCGGCATGTTGTTCTTCACCTTCTGCCGAATCAATCCCTCGCAACTCAAGCTTCACCGCGTGCATGGGATCTTTCTGGCGGTGCAGATTCTCGGTGCGGCGCTCTCCTATTATAT
>CAMWVZ010000072.1 GCA_947177845.1 uncultured Bacteroidales bacterium
CCCTCCTCAACCCCATTTCTCCGACCATTTCCCCGAAAAGCCGTACTTTTACACCTTTCGGGCAACCCGAACCGAAAACCCCAAAGCTTATGCTGAGTTTCACCATTTCCGAACGTACCATAGATGTGGAGCGGTTGATTGCCGAAAAGGCCCCCGCCGCCTACAAGAAGATAAAGTGGCTCATTCCGTGGCTCCGCAAGATTCTTCACGAAGACGAAGTGAACGCCTTTTTATATAAGGAGCGAAACAAGGTGGGGGTGGATTTCGCCACGGCCATTCTTCAGGATTTTGAATGCGAGGTGACGATGCGGGGACAAGAGAACCTCGACCCTGCGGGCCGCTACCTTTTCTGCGCCAATCATCCCTTGGGCGGCTTGGACGGCATGGCGTTCCTGAGCCGTATCGGCCAGCTCCGTCCCGATGTGGTCTTTCCTGTAAACGACATGCTCTTGGCGCTTCCTCCTTTCGAGCCTGTATTCTTGCCTATCAGCAAGTTGAAGAAAAATACCGAGAACCGCCGCAATCTGGACGAAGCCTTCAAGAGCGACCGCACCTTGTTATACTTTCCCGCCGGCCTGTGTTCGCGCAAGCAGAAACACGGGGTGATTGCCGACACCGAATGGAAAAAGACCTTCATCACGCAGGCACGCAACACCTTGCGGGATGTGGTTCCCGTGCATATTTCGGGCAAGAACTCCAATTTCTTCTACAACCTCGCCCGCCTGCGTACCCGCTTGGGTATCAAGGTGAATATCGAACAGATTTTCTTGGTGAACGAGATGTTCAAACTCCGAAATCAGAAGATTTGTTTAACTTTGGGCAAACCTATTCCTTGCTCGGTGTTCGACAAAAGCCGCAGCGACAAGGAATGGGCGGCTTTGGTTCGCGAACACGTCTATGAATTGGCGAACGACCCGCAGGCCGTGTTCGCACCTTTTAATGTTTAGATTATATGGAACCTATCATACCTCCCGTTGCAAGGGAGAAGATAAAAGACGAATTCACGCCCGATAAGTTCCTGCGCTACACCAACTACGGCGACCGCATGGTGTTCATCACCACCGCACACGACTCGCCCTCGGTGATGCAGGAATTGGGGCGTCTGCGAGAGGAAGCGTTCCGCTCGGAAGGCGGAGGCACAGGCAAAAGCGCCGACATAGACGAATTCGACACCATGCCCAACCCCTACAAGCAATTGGTGGTGTGGGACCCTGTGGACGAAGAAATCGTAGGCGGCTACCGTTTTATAGAAGGCAACCGCGTTTCGTTCGACACCACGGGCGCGCCCCTGCTCTCCACCACCGAAATCTTCAAGATTTCACCCCGCTTCGTCGAAGAGTATCTTCCGCAGACTATCGAATTGGGACGCAGTTTCGTGCAGCCCAAATACCAATCCTCGCGCAGCGGCATTTTCTCCTTGGATAATCTTTGGGACGGCTTGGGCGGCTTGGTGAAGCTCAACGAGAGTTGGATGAAGTATTTTTTCGGTAAGGTGACCATGTACACCTCTTTTAACACCGAGGCGCGCGACACCCTATTATATTATGTGTCGAAATACTACAAGGACCACGATAATTTAGTGGTGCCGATAAATCCGATTGTGCCCGTTACGCCGGCAGAGAAACTGGAAGCGCTTTTCAAGGGCATGGAATTGGAGGAAGCCTATCGGACCGCGGGAAAACGCATCCGCGAGTTGGGTGAAAACATCCCGCCCCTGTTCAATTCCTATCTCAAACTCTCGCCCCTGATGCGCAGTTTCGGCACTTGTGTCAACCCGCATTTCGGCGGCGTGGAGGAAACGGGTATCCTGATTCGTGTGGACGAGGTGTATGAAACCAAAAAGGAAAGACATATTCCCCTCCGCCTGAGCGATGTACAAAAGCCGAAGGCCAAAAACGACTAAAACCGCATCCCATGCAGATCAAGAGTGCCGAATTCATCGCTTGTTGCACCGACTACCGCAAATGTCCCCAAGGGGTGCTTCCCGAATACGCTTTTGTAGGTAGGTCGAATGTGGGGAAATCGTCGCTCATCAATCGGCTTTGCGGGCAGAACGCACTTGCCAAAACCTCTTCCACACCGGGAAAGACGCAGTGCATCGTGCATTTTTCGGTAAATAAGGAATGGTATATCGCCGACCTCCCCGGCTACGGCTACGCGCAGGTAGACAAGCAGCAACGCGAAAAATGGAAAACCATGACGCGCGATTATCTGCTCAAGCGCGAAAATCTTTTCTGTGTGTTCGTGCTGGTGGATTTGCGCATACCGCCGCAAAAATCGGACTTTGAATTCCTGCGGTTTCTCGGAGAGAACGGCGTACCTTTGTGCGTGGTGGGAACCAAGGCCGACAAACTCAAGAAACTTCAACTCGAAAATTCGGTGCAGACCCTCAAAAACGCGTTGAGCGAAGAATGGGAGCCCCTGCCGCCGTTTATCGTTTCCTCCGCGCAAACGGGCTTGGGAACGGACGAAATTTTAGATTTTATCGAACAGGCCAACCGCCGGCAAGCATAAGGCCGACTTTGGACTGAACAAAAACATATGCTGATGAAGAGAGAAAAACTTTTTTCGGAATTCGCACCTGTTTCCACACAGGAATGGATGGAAGCCATCACCAAAGACCTCAAGGGCGCCGACTTCAACAAGAAGCTGGTTTGGCGCACCGCCGAAGGCTTTTCGGTGGAACCTTTCTACCGCGCCGACAATCTGGAAGGCTTGGAATTCTTGAACGAGAAGCCGGGTGAATTTCCTTTCGTAAGGGGAGGAAAGACGGAAAACAACGACTGGGAGGTGCGTCAGGACTTCCGCATCGACGACATAAACCGTTGCAACGCCTTGGCACGCGAAGCCGCCGCCAAGGGTGCCGAATCGGTGGGTTTGAATTGCGCGAAGGTGGAGACCTTGGCGCAAATGGAAAGCTTGTTGCAGGGCATTGATGTATGCCGCACGGGCATTCATTTTCTGCAAAGCAAGAACTACGGAAAGACGCTCGACCTTTTCGTGCAGTATCTCAAGGCGCACGATATAAAAGGCGAGAATGTATACGGTTCGGTTGATTTCGACCCGCTTGCCTTCGCCTTGCTGCACGGCGAATTCTACCAATCCTTTGCCGCGAATATGGACGAGGCGGCGGAACTTTTCAAGAAGTTCGCGCAGGCATTGCCCAAATTCCGTCTGTTGAATGTGGGCGCCCGCACGCTTCACGAAGCGGGTTGCTACAATGTGCGTGAAATAGGCCTCGCGCTCTCGTGGGGCTGTGAATATCTGGCCGCCCTCACCGACCGCGGTGTGGATGCGGACACGGTATGCGCCCACATGGGGCTGCACATCGGAATAGGCTCCGACTATTTCATTCAAATTGCCAAGATGCGCACGGTGCGTCTCCTGTGGGCCCACATGGTTCACGGCTTCGCACCCAAGAACCCGCAGAGCGAAAAAGCTTTCATCCACGCCGAATCTTCGTTGTGGAACCAATCGGTCTACGACCCCTACGTGAATATGTTGCGCAGCACCACCGAAACCATGAGCGCGGCTATCGGCGGAGCGGATTCGATTTGCGTGAACGATTTTTCGGACGCTTTCCGCGCTCCCGATGAATTTTCGTCGCGCATCGCCCGCAACCAGCAAATCATTCTTAAGGAGGAGTCGTTTTTCAACCGCATCATCGACCCCGCCGCCGGTTCGTATTATATAGAGAACCTCACTGCGAAAATGGCCGAAGAAGCGTGGAAACTGTTCTTGGAAGCCGAGGAGCAGGGCGGGTTCGCGGCCTGTGTGGAAAAGGGTTTCGTGCAGGAGCGTGTGGAGGCCGATGCCGCCAAACGCAACGAGGATTTGGCCAAGCGGAAGTTGGTGTTGACGGGTGTGAACCAATTCCCCAATCTCGGCGAGAAAGAATTGGAAAATCTGCAAAAGGAAATAGGTGCGGCCGGGGCGCCTGCAGGCAAGGCGTTCGCCGCCTTGCGGATGTATCGGGGAGCCGAGGCGTTCGAGGCCTTGCGCTTGCAGACCGAAAAGTTCGCCGCCGCCCACAACGGACAACGGCCCAAGGTATTTCTGCTGACCTACGGCAACTTGTCCATGCGCAAGGCGCGGGCAGGTTTCGCCTCCAATTTCTTCGGTTGCCTCGGCTACGAAATCATCGACAATGCAGGTTTTGAGAACGGGGAACAAGGCGCGCAGGCGGCCTTGAAGAGCGGTGCCGAAATTACGGTGTTGTGCAGCAGCGATGAGGAGTATGCCGATTTGGCCAAGCAGGCTTGCCCCGCTCTGAAAGGCAAAACCTGCATTGTCTATGCAGGCGCCGCGGCCGATGAGGATCCGTTCCGCGCCCTCGGTGTGGAATGTTTCATCCATGTGCGCAGCAATGTTTTGGAAACCTTGCGGAAATTTCAACAAACTTTATTAAAATAGGAAACGGTTTTACAAATCCGCTATAACCCATGAGCCTATTCGCTCTGATACTCCTGTCGTTGGCCTTGTCGATAGACTGCTTTACAATATGTATGGTCTTCGGTATGCAACGCGCCGCCTTTCGGGCAAGTCTGCGCGCCGACGAGAAAGACCCCATGCCGCCCCTGTGGAGGAGCGCCATTCTGTCGGGTCTTGTCTTCGCCCTCTTCCACATCCTGATGATTTTATTAGGATGGCTGTTGGGCTGGAGCATCAACGGTATCGTGGAGAAATTCGACCATTGGTTCGCTTTCGCCCTGCTTTGCGGCATCGGTCTCAAAACCATTATCGAAGCCTACAACAGCAAGGAAAAGGAATTGCAGGTGCACGCCATGTTCCATTGGAAATCCCTGTTGCTGTTGGGGCTTGCCGTGAGTATCGACGCCTTTGCCGTTGGGGTGAGCCTCGAGATGCTGAATGTGGGTTTGGTGAAGCTCTGCGCCAGCGTGGCCATTACGGTTCTCGTATGCAGCATAGCCGCGGTTTTCGCCGGATTTTTCCTGCAAAAACAACTCAAGAAGTTATCCTTTAAATCCGTCAACCTCATCGGGGGATTGGTGCTTATCGGTATCGGGGTACGCATTCTCATCGAGCATTTGCAAGGCTGATTATTATTTTGAAGACTATGCCGCAGTTGAGCATCACCAAGATTTTCCGCTACGAAGCCGCCCATGCCCTTATGGGCTACGACGGGCTTTGCGCCAATATTCACGGGCATTCCTATCGCTTGGAAGTGACGGTTTGCCGCACGGACTTAGACGCCACGCCCGGCACGGCGATAGGTGCCGAGAACAAAGCCGACCCCAAATGCGGCATGTTGATGGATTTCTCCGACCTGAAACAACTCGTGAACGAAACGATTGTAAATCCTTTCGATCACGCGTTGATTTTGAACGCCTCCATGCAAGCCGACCTGCTGGAATCGCTGCGTGCCTCGCATCAGAAAATCATCACGCTTCCCTTTCAACCCACCAGCGAAAACATGATTCTGTATTTCGCCTCCCGTCTCACTTCCTGCCTTCCCGCACCTTTCCGCCTCAAGAAACTCCGCCTCTACGAAACCGAATCTTCCTTTACCGATTGGGAGAACGACGCAATCTAAAACGGAGGCAAGGCTTTGGTGATGTGGAACCCGTGGCATGGATGCCACAAGATAAGCGCGGGCTGCAAGCACTGCTATGTGTATCGGGAAGATGCCGCTTTCGGCACGGAAATTCCCTCCGACCAAG
>CAMWVZ010000073.1 GCA_947177845.1 uncultured Bacteroidales bacterium
TTGCTGTTGGTTTTTGTCTTGGTTCTTGTTGTCTTGGTCTTTATTATCCTTGTTCTGTTGGTTCTGCTGCTGTTGCTGTTGTTGCAGCATCTTCTGCGCATAGGCCAGGTTATAGCGGGAGTCGTTGCGGCCGGGTCTGTTCTTCAAGGCCTCCACATACGCATCAATCGCCTTTTGGTAGTCTTGGCTCTGCATATAGGCGTTGCCCATGTTGTGATAGATGTCCGCTTTCTCGTCTTTCGTGAGGGCGGGGTTCTGCAAGGCGTTTTGGTATTGCGCCGCCGCCCCTTCGAAGTTCTCCTGTCGGTATTGGGTGTTTCCTAAATTATAATGTGCCTTGTAGTAGGTGCTGTCGTTGGCCAAGGCCTTGAGGTAGGAAATCTCCGCATTCTGAAACGCGGAATCCAAATAGAGCCGGTTGCCTTTGTTTGTGGGAATGGCGTGTTGGGCGTGAAGCGGGGCTGTGCCGCCGCACAGCCCCGCTCCGCAGAGGCAGAGTGCCAGCACGGCGGTTTTGCCACTCTTGGTGCCGGCGAAGAGACGGGCGCGGTTCAGCACCTTGTTTCTCTTTTCGAAAAGGAAGATTTCCAAGAGCAGTAACAACAATGCCAAGGCCACGAAATATCCGTAGCGGGTTTCGTAGTCGGAGATGTTCTGACTGTCGAAGGTCACTTTGTCCAAACGGGAAAGCTTGTCGAACACCGTCTCCACGCCCGAAGAAATGTTGTTGGCTTCCACAAAGAAACCGTCTCCCGCTTTGGCAATGTCCTGCATCATCGCACGGTTCATGCGGGTAATCACCACCTGTCCGTCGCGGTCTTTCTTATACGACACGATTTTGCCGTTGCGGTATTCGGGAATGGGCGCGCCCTGCGGCGAACCCATGCCCACCGTGCTCACCACGATGCCTTTCTTGGCGGCGGCCGCGGCTTCTCCCACGGCATCGTCCTCGTGGTTCTCCCCGTCGCTGATTACAATAATCGCCTTGTTCTTGTTTTTCTCATACTTGGGGTCGAAATTCTCGGCGCAGAGGCGGATAGCCTTGCCGATAGAGGTGCCCTGCCGGCTCAGGTCGGAGGTCTGCACGTTGCCGATAAAAAGTTTGGCGGCACTGTAGTCGGTGGTGAGGGGCAGTTGCAGCACCGCATCGCCGGCAAAGACCACCAAGCCGATACGGTCGCTTTCCATTTTGTCCAAGATGCGGATGACCGCTTGTTTGGCCCGCATCAGACGCGAGGGTTGAATATCGTTGCTGTTCATGCTGTTGGAAATATCCAACGCAATCATCACGTCGATGCCCTTACGCTCCACTTTCCTGACGCTGGTGCCCAGCTGCGGATTGGCCAAGGCCACCACCAAAAGCGCGTAGACCGTCATGAGCATGAAGAACTTGAGATGCGGCTTGCCTTTGGAATAGTCGGGAACCTGTTTCATGAGGGCGGCCTGTGCGCCCAGACGCGCCAGATTTTTCTTCTTGCGGTAGAGGTTGTAGTAGAACAGAGCCGTAAACGGCAGCAACAGCAAGAGAAGCCAAAGTATGTTCGGATTTTCGAAAATAAACATCACGGCAGGGTTTTAAAGACAGACAATCGAAGCAGCAGTTCGAGCAACAGCAAGGCCAAGGCCGCCCACAGAAAGGGCTTGAACTCTTCGGCGCGCTGTTCATACGAAAGCACCTCTATTTTTGTTTTCTCGAGTTTGTCGATTTCCTCGAAGACGGCCTTGAGCCGATTCTTGTTGGTGGCGCGGAAATACATGCCCCCCGTTTCGTCGGCAATCTGTTTGAGCAGGTTTTCGTCTATCTCCACCTGCACATTCTGATATTGAATGCCGAAGGGAGTTTTGTAGGGATAGGGCGCCAATCCCCGCGTACCCACGCCTATGGTGTAGACGCGGATGCCGTAGGTTTTGGCAATGTCGGAGGCCGTGAGCGGGTCTATGGAGCCGGCGTTGTTCACGCCGTCGGTGAGCAGGATAATCACCTTGCTTTTGGCATCGCTCTGGCGGATGCGGTTGATGCTCACCGCCAGGCCGTCGCCCAAGGCCGTGCCGTCGGTAATCACGCCGCTCTTGAGTTGCCGGATACGGTTCTCGAGAATGCCGTGGTCTATCGTGAGCGGGCATTGCGTATAGGCTTCGCCGCTAAAGGCCACCACCGCGATGCGGTCGCTTTCCCGTCCCCGCACGAATTCGCGCGCCAACTGCTTGGAGGCTTCCAGACGGTTGGGCGAGAAGTCCTCGGCCAACATACTGCCCGATATGTCCATGGCCATGACGATATCCACCCCCTCTATATTCTTGCTGCTTTGCTTGCTGGTAGACTGCGGGCGCGCCAAAGCCACCACCAACAGGGCTACGGCAAGCAGGCGCAATACATGCAGGGTGGGGTAGAGCCTCTGCCGCCACGTCCTTTTCAGCACGCTCCGATAGGAAGAGTCGGAGTAGTGGAGATAGGGACGGGTCTTCTTATCGCGCGCAAAGAGCCAATAGCCGAGCGGCGGCAGAATAAGCAGCAGCCACAGCAGTTTGGGATATGCAAAAACGATATTTTCCATAATTTATTAGTTCATATTCTTTTCTGAAACCTTTTCGGGGGCTTCTTTTTCGTCGGTAGCGTCCTTTCCGGCTTCATTCTTTCCTGCGGCGTCCTTTTCCGCCGTTTCCGCAGCCTGTTTCATCGCTTTCAAGAATTCCTCCACCTTGTCGAAAGACGTTTCGTTTTCCACGGGGTCGGGTTCGTTCTTGGCGAATTTCACAAGCGTGGAGCGTTGCAGCACCTCTTTCAAGCCACCTCGCGCCGAAGCCTCGATGCGGGGGCAGTCCTCTATCGCCTCGCAGAGTTCGTCGTTGGTCATCTCCACGGCGGCGATGCCCATTTCCTCCTTCAGATAGAGGCGCAGGATGTCGGTCAATTCAGTATAATACGCCTTCACCGCACCCTTCTGCCAAAGTTGTTTCTCTTTCAGGGTTTTGAGCGAAGCCAAGGCTCTGTCTATGGGCGGAACGGAGGGTTTGCGCGGAATGAAGAGAGGTTTGCCCGCATTCTTCCGCTGGATATAGCGCACCAAGAACCACAGGCCTGCCGCCAATGCCGCCGCCCCCAGCAGAATCCACAGGATAAAGCCGTAGCGGGCGGTGTATTCCTTGAACAATTCCTTTTTGGTGACTTCGAAGATGCCCCGTATATCCTTGATGCCGAGCGTGGTGTCGACAATCGGGGCAAACAGGAGCACCTTTCCCGAATCGGTGAAGGCCGTGTAGAGTTTGCCGCCGGCGGCATATTCCAAATCGAAAGCGGGAATGGTGTAGGCGCCTTCCTTATAAGAAGAAAACCGATACGTCACCGACCCAATCCGTGTCTCGGGGAGGTTGCCCGGCAGGAATTCCCGTTGCAGCGAATCCTGCGGGAGAATGAACAGTCCGGGGGCAAATTCCTCGTGCAGAATGGGGAACCGCACGTTCTCCGCATCCTTGCACTCCCACGAAACCTTGAGGTTGAGCGCATCGCCAATCCAGCCCGAGGTGTCGTGTTCCACCCATACGCGGAAAGGCTCCTTTTGTTCCTGCGCGCAGGTTCTCAAGGCCGCTCCCGTCGCCAAGAAGGCGAAGACAAACAGAAAAAACTTTTTCATACGCATAGCGTCCTTATAATTTGCTGAACATGGTGATCATGGGTTTCACATAGTCTTCCTGCGTGGAAATGGAGGTGTGCACGATGCCGTATTTGTTCATCAGCGTGTCGAAGTTTTTGTGTTCTTCGGCGCGGAACTTGGCAAAGGCCTCGCGGTTGGCTTTCGAGGCGGTGTCTATCATGAATTCCTCTCCCGTCTCGTTGTCGTGCATACGCACCAGCCCCCAGTCGGGAAGCTCGCGCTCCAAGGGGTCGTATACCTGCAAGGCCACGATTTCGTGCGCCTTTCCGGCAATCTTGAGCGCGTCTTCGTAGCGGCTGTCCATGAAATCCGACAACACAAAGGCCGAACTCTTGCGTTTCTGCACATTGCGCAGGAATTTGAGCGCCTGCCCGATGTCGGTGCCCGGGTGTTTCGGCTCGAAATTCACCAACTCGCGGATGATATGCAGAAGATGCGTGCGCCCCTTTTGCGGAGGAATGTATTTTTCCACCTCCGAACTAAAGAAAATCGCCCCCACCTTGTCGTTGTTCTGCGCGGCCGAGAAAGCGAGGATAGCGGCGATTTCGCTGATAGATTCGCGTTTGGAGCCTCCTTTCCTGTCCGTACCGCTGCCGAACTCGCCCGATGCGCTCACATCGACAAGCAACATCACCGTCAGCTCGCGTTCTTCTTCAAACACCTTTACATAAGGGTGATTGAAGCGGGCGGTGACTTTCCAATCGATAAAGCGCACATCGTCGCCGTATTGATATTCGCGCACTTCGCTGAAAGCCATGCCGCGCCCCTTGAACGCACTGTGGTATTGTCCGGAGAAAATCTGTCTCGACAAGGCTTTCGTCTTGATTTCGATTTTCCGGACTTTCTTCAATAATTCCGATGTTTCCATAGCGAAACGATTTTAGGCCTTGCGGCAAAAATCAAGGCACTTCCACCGTATTGAGGATTTCGCCCAAGATGTCTTCCGAACGGACGTTTTCGGCTTCGGCCTCGTAGCTGAGCCCGATACGGTGACGCATCACGTCGAAGCATACCGCGCGCACGTCTTCGGGAATCACATAGCCTCTGCGCTTGATGAAAGCGTAGGCCTTCGACGCCAACGCAAGGTTGATGCCCGCACGGGGCGAAGCGCCGAACGAAATCATATTGCTGAACTTGGCGAGTTTGTATTGCTCGGGGTAGCGCGTGGCGAAGACGATATCGGTGATATAGTTCTCTATCTTCTCGTCCACATATACCTCGCGGGTAAGCTCGCGGGCGCGGATGATGTCCTGCACGTTGATGATTTTGTTAATCTGCGTCTTCTCGTTGGTGATGTTCTGACGGATGATGAGCTTTTCCTCGTCTTTCTTGGGATAGCCAATCACCACCTTCATCATGAAACGGTCTACCTGCGCTTCGGGAAGCGGATAGGTACCTTCTTGTTCGATAGGGTTTTGGGTGGCGAGAACCAAAAACGGGTCTTCGAGCTTGTAGGTTTCCTCACCTATCGTCACCTGCTTTTCCTGCATGGCTTCCAGCAGCGCGCTCTGCACCTTGGCCGGGGCGCGGTTGATTTCGTCGGCCAGAATGAAGTTGGCGAAAACCGGTCCCTTGCGGGTGGTGAACTTCTCGTCTTTCTGACTGTAGATCTGCGTGCCGATGAGGTCGGCGGGCAAGAGGTCGGGCGTGAACTGGATGCGGCTGAACTTGGCATCCACCGCCGTAGCCAGCGTTTTGATGGCGAGGGTTTTCGCAAGCCCCGGAACGCCCTCCAGCAAAATGTGTCCGTTGGCCAAAAGACCGATAAGCAGACGCTCCACCATGTCTTTCTGCCCTACGATGTTCTTCTTCATCTCCAACGAGAGAAGGTCGATGAACGCGCTTTCCCGCTGGA
The DNA here is from genome assembly GCA_947177845.1 of uncultured Bacteroidales bacterium. Classification (GTDB taxonomy): domain Bacteria; phylum Bacteroidota; class Bacteroidia; order Bacteroidales; family P3; genus Pullibacteroides. Next base: position 5,509 of record CAMWVZ010000073.1, read on the forward strand.
TTTTCTCATTGATTTCTTTGATGTCGACTTGTTCTGTCATATCCGTTGTTTTTTGGATGTACAAAGATACACTGCAACCCAATGCGAAAGTGTTAACAAATGTTAAAAATCCTTTCCCAAATGTTAAAAAATGTTAAAAGATTTGTTGGGATAAAACTTTGTTGTACTTTTGT
>CAMWVZ010000074.1 GCA_947177845.1 uncultured Bacteroidales bacterium
TTATCGAACATAACCGCTTTTGGAGAAGGCTTCAAGGAAGGCTTTTTCGTCGGGCAGGAGGGAAGCGTAGTCGCGCGCCAGCAAACGCATCGCGATAGCCGTCTGCTCCTCCTTGAGACGGTTATACGCCTCGTCGCTCAACGAAAGCCCCTCCGCATCCTTGAACTTCAACTCCTTATGAAATAACTTCTCCCAAAAACGAGCCATTTCTCACACATTTCAAACAAACGGCTAAGATACAAAATTTGAATTTGCCGTATCTTTGAACTATGGAAACCTACGATTTTGACAAACGCGTGGAAGCCTTCGACCGCTTGGGACAGCTTATGCGGCAAGTCGGACAGGAAGAACCCCTTGCCTGGACGGAATTCGCCACGCTCTTGACGCAAGCCGAGGAAAATCACCCCTTCTTCACGCCCCCTCACGTACGCTACGCCCTGCGCGAGTGGGGGAGCCACCTCCACACAAACGCCCTGCGGACATGGCTCGAACCCTATCGCCCCCATTTTCCCCTCGCCGAAAGCACCGTGCTGCTCGTTATGGCCGGCAACCTGCCCTTGGTAGGCTTCCACGACTATCTCTGCGGCCTTATGGCAGGCTGCAACCTCCTTGTGAAACTCTCCTCCAAAGACACGCTCCTGTTGCCCTACTTTCACCAAGAACTACGGAAAAACGCCCCCCTCGGCTCGGGCTTGCACCTGCACGAACCCGACCCCGTGCACTTTGTCGCACAAATCCCCGCCGACGGCTTCCACGCCGTCATCGCCACCGGCAACAACAACAGTCACGCATTCTTTTCCCGCCAATTCCAGCACATTCCGCACCTGCTGCGCCACAGCCGCCACGCCTGCGCCCTGCTGCAAGGCAACGAAAGCCCCGAAGAACTGCAAGCCCTCGCCGACGACATTCTGCTCTATTTCGGCATGGGCTGCCGCAGCGTATCGAAACTGTACGTGCCAGAAAATTATGATTTCCAACCCCTTCTGAACGCCCTTTCCAAACGCGGGGAACCCTTGAGGGAAAACACCGCCTACATGCACGCCTACGCGAGCCAAAAAGCCCTGATGACCGTGAACGGACAAAAATTCCTCGACACGGGATTTCTTTCGCTCGTCGAAAACGCCTCGCTCGAAAACCCGTTGTCGGTGCTGCACTACGAAACCTACCGCACCCAACAGGAAGTGGAAGAGCAACTTGCGCACCTGCAAGAGAACCTGCAATGCGTGGTGGGTGCAGGGCATCTGCCTTTCGGCATCGCCCAGCACCCCGCCTTGGCAGACTATGCCGACGGCGCGGACACACTCGCCTTTTTATGCGATTTTTATCAGGACATTTGCAAAGCCGAAAGAAAATCGTATCTTTGCGCCCCTAAAAACAGAAATTGAACCATGAAGAAAGACATCCACCCGAAAGACTATCGTTTTGTTGTATTCAAAGATATGTCGAACGATTATGCGTTTCTGTGCAAATCGACCGTGCAGACCAAAGACACCATTCAATGGGAAGACGGCAACGAATATCCTCTCGTGAAGCTTGAAATCTCGAGCGCGTCGCATCCTTTCTTCACCGGCAAGGTGAAGTTGGTGGACACGGCCGGTCGCGTGGACAAGTTCATGAACAAATACAAAGCTCAGTTGGACAAGAAGAAAACCACGAAATAATCGCGGTTTTCCGTTCTACACGAAAGATAGCGGGAGTTTATGTCTGAACTTCCGCTATTTTTGTAACTGATGATGCCGTAATATGGAAAAGCTCACCTATCTTTTAGCCGACGAAAAGAACGTCCGCCGGCATTTGCTGCCTCTCACCTTTACCCGCCCCGTGGCCCTGCTCCGTGTGGGCATCGTTACCCTGCAGGAAAAGTGGAACCGTCTTTTGGGCGAGGACGCGGGCTTTTGGGTGGAAGACTATCTGCAAGGCAAGTTTGCGGCCCAACCCGCCAAAGCGGACAAACCCGCAGGGAAAGAAGGCAAGTGCCTGATGATAAACGCCTCCGTGATTCCCGATGCGGCCTTGGTGCAAGCCCTTGCGACGCTCCGTCCCGACGAAATCTTGGTGCCGGCAAACCCTGCCGACGGAAACATCCTCCCTTGGATTGCCTTCTATCAGGATACCTCCCGCCTCACCACCTACGAAAGCGGCCTCTGTCAAGACGGCAGGATTTCCAAGTCCTATGACGGCAAAATCCTGCAAATAGGGCATCTTTGGGACATCTTCACCCTCAATGGCAAGCAAATTGAAGAGGACCTTTCGGCCATAGCCGCGTGCCGGCTGGGCGCAGACCTGCAAGGGGAGGGCATCACCCGCATGGGAAACCACCCCGTGTATGCCGAAGAAGGCGCCCGGGCCGACCATTGCATCATCGACACCACCGAAGGCCCCGTCTACTTGGGGCGGAACAGCCGCGTCCTGCCGGGCGCCTATCTCAAAGGGCCCTTGGCCCTTTGCGAGTGCAGCCTCATAAAGGTAGGGGCGAAGATTTACGGAGGCTGCACCTTCGGCCCGCACTGCAAGGTGGCGGGCGAGGTGGAAAGCAGCGTGATGATAGGCTACAGCAACAAGGCGCACGACGGATTCTTGGGCGACGCGGTTCTGGGCGAATGGTGCAACTTGGGCGCGGGAACCAACTGTTCCAACCTCAAGAACGACTACAGCCCCGTGCGCGTGTGGAGCTACGCCGAGGAAAAGTTCGTGAAGACCGGTCTGCAATTTTGCGGACTCTTTATGGGAGACCATGCCAAAAGCGCCATAGGCACGCAGTTCAACACCGGCACGGTGGTGGGCGTGGCGGCCAATGTGTTCGCGGCGGGATTTCCCAAAAACTTCATCCCCTCCTTTACGTGGGGCAAGGAAACCTACCGCGTGGAACGCGCCATAGACACCGCGAGGGCCGTATGGGCGCGCCGGAACAAGGATTTTACCGAACGCGAGGCCGACATTCTCCGCAACATCTACCAACAGACCGTGGAGAACCGCACGCGTTCCCAAAGCGAAGACGCATAAAAATGGACATGAACAGAAACGATATGATAAGCGATTTGATTGAGGAATTGGCCAATACGATAGAGGCCGAGACCGAGTTCATTCCCCTCATCGGCAAGGAAGAAGGCGAGACCATGCAGAGCAGCGACGTGCCCGGTGTCTTGCCCGTGTTGCCCGTGCGCAACAACGTGCTCTTTCCCGGAGCGGTGCTTCCCATCACCCTTACCCGCGATAAATCGCTCACCCTCATCAAAAAGCACTATAAGGACAAAACGCCCATAGGGGTCTATACCCAACGGCACAAGGAAAACGAAGATCCCAAGCCCGAAGACCTCTACGAAGTGGGCACCATGGCGCATATCCTCAAGACCCTCAAGATGCCCGACGGCAGCACCACCGTGATTATTCAAGGCACCCGCCGCATCAAGATGGGGAAGGTGGTGGCGCTCGAACCCTATATGCAGGCCGAGGCCTTGCCCTACGACGACCTCGAACAGAAGAAAGCCAAGGATACCAAGGCGCTTTTGGATACGGTACGCGACGTATACGCCAAGGTGGTGAAGCTTTCCAATCACATTCCCAACGAATCGCTCTTTGCCGTTCAGAACATAGAGAACAGCGACATCCTTGTGTATTTCATCGCGGCGGGACTCGAAATCGAAGCCTTCGAGAAACAGGATCTGTTGGAGAAACAGTCCCTTTTCGAAAGGGCGACGGTGCTGATGAACTACCTCACCCGCAACAAGCAGATGCTGGAGCTCAAGCGCAAGATAGAGACCAAGGCCGAGGCGGACATCTCCCAGCAACAGAAGGAATTTTTCCTCAATCAGCAACTCAAGACCATTCAGGAAGAGCTGGGCGGCAGTGGCGAACAGGAAATACAGGAGCTGGTGGCGCGGGCCAAGAAGAAAAAGTGGAGCAAGGAAGTGCAGGCGCATTTCGACAAGGAAGTGAAGAAGACCCAGCGCATCCACACCATGAGCCCCGACTATTCGGTGCAGCTGAACTATCTCAACATCCTGCTGGATTTGCCTTGGGAGGAATGCAGCACCGACAACTACGATCTCGACAAGGCCCGCAAGGTGCTCGACAAAGACCACTACGGGCTGGAGAAGGTAAAGGAGCGCATACTTTCGTATATGGCCGTGCTGCACTTGCGCGGCGATATGAAAGCGCCCATCCTGTGTCTGGTGGGTCCTCCGGGTGTGGGCAAGACCTCGCTCGGAAAGTCCATCGCCCGCGCCCTCGGCCGCTCGTATGTGCGCATGTCGTTGGGCGGGCTGCACGACGAGGCCGAAATCCGCGGACACCGCAAGACCTATATAGGTGCCATGCCGGGACGGGTGATTCAGGGGATGCAGAAAGCGGGCACGTCCAATCCCGTGTTCATGCTCGACGAAATCGACAAGATTTCGGGAATGACGGCCAACGGCGACCCTTCGGCCGCCTTGCTCGAACTGCTCGACCCCGAACAGAACAAGGCTTTTCACGACAACTTCCTCGAAGTGGACTACGACCTGTCGCGCGTGCTGTTCATCGCCACGGCCAACACCGCTTCTTCCATTCATCCCGCCTTGCTCGACCGTATGGAAATCATCGAAGTGCCGAGCTATGTGCTGCAGGAGAAAATGGAAATCGCCAAGCGGCATTTAGTGCCCAAACAGTTGCAGGAGCACGGCCTCAAGCCCAAGGATATGCAGTTCAGCGACGAGATATTGTCTTATGTGATAGAAGAATACACGCGCGAAGCCGGGGTGCGGAAACTGGAAAAGAACTTGGCGGGCATCGTGCGCGAAAGAGCCAAGTGTATGGTGGGGAACAAGGCGGCCGACAAGAAGAAAGGCGCCAAGCCCGACAAGGCTTTCATCCGCGAGGCGCTGGGCACGCCGGTCTATACCGAACCCGAGATGATGAAGGAAGACAGGGTGGGGGTGGTGACCGGTCTGGCGTGGACGAGCGTGGGCGGAGACGTGCTCTTTATCGAGGCGGCCTTGGCCAAGGGCAAGGGCGAGCTTTCCATGACGGGCAATCTGGGCAAGGTGATGCAGGAATCGGCCACGTTGGCGCACTCGTATATCAAGGCGCACGCCAAGGAGCTGGGCATCAGCCGGTCCATGCTCGATACCCAACAAGTGTTCATCCACGTACCCGAAGGGGCCACCCCCAAAGACGGTCCCTCGGCGGGCGTATCCATTTTCACGGCCTTGGTGTCGGTCTACACGAAACGCAAGGTAAAACGCACGGTGGCGATGACGGGAGAAATCACCCTGCGCGGTCAGGTAACGCCCATAGGCGGGGTGCGCGAGAAACTGCTCGCCGCCCGACGCGCCGGCATCACCGACATCATCATCTGCAAGCAGAACAAGCCGCAGGTGGAGGAGATTCCCGCCCTCTACCGCAAGGGGCTCCGTATCCACTATGCGGAGAAGGTGGAAGACGTGCTCAGGTATGCTTTGGTGTAGG
>CAMWVZ010000075.1 GCA_947177845.1 uncultured Bacteroidales bacterium
CGGGGAACCAAGGTCTATCACCTCAATATCGGACAGCCCGACATCGCTTCGCCCAAAGTGGCGCTGGATGCGGTAAAGAACAACACCCTGCCTTTGGTGGCCTACAGCCACTCGGCCGGTATCCTCTCGTTCCGTAAGAAATTGGCGGAATACTACAAGCGTTTCAATATCAACGTGAACGAAAACGAGATTATCGTTACCAACGGCGGTTCGGAAGCCATTCTGTTCGCGTTCATGACCTGCCTCAATCCCGGCGACGAAGTTATCGTTACCGAACCTTTCTACGCCAACTATTCGGGATTCGGCAAACAGGCGGGTGTGAAGACCGTGCCTATCGTTTCCAAGATTGAAAACGGTTTCGCCCTGCCTCCCATCGAAGAATTCGAAAAGAAAATCACGCCCAACACCAAGGCCATTCTCATCTGCAACCCCAACAACCCCACCGGATACCTGTATTCCGAAGAAGAACTGCGGGTGTTGGCGCAGATTGTCAAGAAACACGACCTGTTCCTGATGGCCGACGAAGTGTATCGCGAATTCTGCTACGACAACTGCAAGTATCATTCGGTGATGCAGCTCGAAGGCTTGGAAGACCACGTGATTTTGCTCGACTCCATTTCCAAACGTTACTCGGCTTGCGGATGCCGTATCGGTATGTTCGTAACCAAGAACAAGGAAGTGTATGCCACGGCGATGAAAATTGCCCAGGCCCGTCTGAGCCCTCCCACCTACGGACAGATTTTCGGCGAAGCCGCCATCGACGCGCCCGAATCGTATTTTGCCGAAGTGTTGGCCGAATATACCAAGCGCCGCGACATTGTGGTGGAGGCCATCAACAAGATGGACGGCTGCTTCTGCCCCAATCCCAAGGGGGCTTTCTATGCGGTGGCCCGTCTGCCCATCGACAACGCCGACAAGTTCTGCCAATGGTTGCTCGAAGAATTCAGCACCGACGGCAAGACCGTGATGCTCGCTCCCGCCACCGGCTTCTACTCCACGCCGGGTTCGGGCATGAACGAAGTGCGCATCAGTTATGTATTGAAGGAAGAAGACCTGCGTGAAGCCATGCACTGCCTCGAAGAAGCATTGAAGGTTTACCCGGGTTCGACACGCAAATAGTAACAATCAAATAAAGACAAAAAATGGCTGTTAAAACGACCAAAATGAGAAAAGAAGCCGACTTGCTGGGAACGCTCGAAATTCCCGCCGACGCCCTTTACGGCGTGCAAGCCGCCCGTGGTTTCGAAAACTTCAAGATCAGCAACGTTCCCATGTATCGCTACCCCAACTTCATCAAGGGGTTTGCCTACACCAAGTGGGGCGCTGCCATCGCCAACAACCAGATCAACCCCAAGCGTGTTGACAAGAAACAGTTGGATGCCATCGTGAAGGCCTGCAAGGAAATCATCGCCGGCCAGCACCACGACGCTTTCGCCTCCGATATGATTCAGGGCGGTGCCGGCACCACGATGAACATGAACGCCAACGAAGTAATCGCCAACCGTGCGCTCCAAATCATGGGCCACAAACCCGGCGAATACCAATACTGCAACCCCAACGACCACGTGAACTGCTCGCAGTCCACCAACGACGCTTACCCCACCGCCATGCACTTCGGCTTGTATTTCAGCCATGTGGAAATGGTGGCCGAACTGAAGAAACTCATCGCTTCTTTGGAAAAGAAGGGCAAGGCTTTCGCCAAGATGGTCAAGATGGGCCGTACCCAGTTGCAGGACGCCGTTCCCATGACCTTGGGTCAGACCTTCAACGGCTTCGCCGAAGGTTTGAAGCGCGAAGTGGCCGCTTTGGACGCCGCCGCTCAGGAATTCCTCACCGTGAACATGGGCGCCACCGCCATCGGTACCGGTATCAACGCCGAGCCGGGTTACGCCGATGCCTGCGCCAAGGCTTTGGCTTCCGTAATGAAGCTCAAGATTAAATTGGATAAGAACCTTGTTTTCGTAACCTCCGACAACGGCGCGGTGGTGAACTACTCCTCCGGCCTGAAACGTCTGGCGGTTCGCTTGGGCAAAGTCTGCAACGACTTGCGTCTGATGGGCTCCGGCCCCCGCTGCGGCTTGCAGGAAGTGTTCCTTCCCGAAATGCAGCCCGGCTCCTCCATCATGCCCGGCAAGGTGAACCCCGTTATTCCCGAAGTGGTAAATCAGGTGTGCTTCCGCGTTATCGGTAACGACCTTACCGTAACCATGGCCGCCGACGCCGCCCAGTTGGAACTGAACGTAATGGAACCCGTGATGTGCTACGCGGTGTTCGAATCCATCGAATTGCTGCAAAACGCCTTCGCCACCTTGCGTACCCTGTGTATCGAAGGTCTGAAGCCCAACGAAAAACGCTGCCGCGAAATGGTGGAAAACAGCATCGGTATCATCACGATGTTGAACCCCTACATCGGCCACCACAAGGGTGACGAAATCGCCAAGGAAGCCAAGAAAACCGGCAAGAGCGTCATCGACTTGGTTCTCAAACAGAAATTGATGTCCAAAGCCGATTTGGAAAAGATCATGAAGACCGAAAACATGGTTAACCCCGTGAAGCTGGATATCAAGCCCGCCAAGAAATAATTTCCGAAGCAGGTAGATAGCAAGCGGGCGGTCGAGAATTCGACCGCCCGCTTTTTTTATGTCTGGAATTTACTTCTGAAGATGCTTGAGGGAGGTGTTCTCCAATATTTGCATCTGCTGAATGGCGATTTTATTTAGCTTTATTAGGCGGTCGCGCTGAGACAGCCCTTGTTCGATGAATACCGCATTTAGGTTTTCCATATTTGAAAGGCAGATTAATTCGTTGATAGAAGCGTAGTCGCGGATATTGCCTTTCAGCGTGGGGTTGGCGTCGCGCCACTGCTTGGCCGTGAGTCCGAACATCGCCACGTTGAGCACATCGGCTTCGTTGGCGTAGATGACGCTTGCCTGCGCGGGTGTAACCTCTTCGGGAATAAGGTTTTGACGGATGGCCGAGGTGTGGATGTGATAGTTTATCTTCGCCAGTTCCCGCTTCGCCGACCAGCCCAACTGCTTCTTCTCCTCCGCTTTGAGGCGCTGATATTCCTTCACCAACAATAATTGAAAGCGAGGAGAAATCCACATACCGAAATGGTAGGCAATGTCCCGATGTGCATACGTGCCGCCGTAACGACCGGCGGACGAACGTATGCCGATGGCATTTGTCCGTTTAATCCATGTCTTTGCCGAGAGAACGAAGTTATTGCTTCCTGCGGCGTTTCTAATTGTACCGAATTCGGTGCAATTAAAAACTGGATTATACAGCATCTCCCATTCTCCAAGATACTCGATAGTGCTTTTAAGGCTAAGCCAACGGAAGATAATATGTTCTTGCCATTGGCTTTTCGCCATATCGGTGAGGCTGATATAATCCTCCTCTTTGTAGCGGATAATTGAAATCTCGCTGTCTTGTACAGTAATCTTTGCCATAGTAAATGTGTTTTTTGTTTCTTATATATCGTAGAAAATCGATTTTAACGAACTGAGAAAATGAAAGGCGCTGTTATATAGTGATTTAAAATACAGTGTTTGACGCTGTTATAGACGCACAGTGATATGGATTTGAGAGAGTTAAGCTGTTGATAACTTTTTTTGATATGATGTGCCAACGTGTCGAGTATTTTATTATTATAAAAGAGGGGCGGAAGGTGTTGAAAGAGAGGGGGTAGGTTCTCTGCGGCCTGGCATTTTGTGTGCGCCAACATTCTTTTATAATAATAAAATACAATTACTTACATTTCTTTCGGGTCGATAAAATCCCTACTTTCGCCACCTTATTAATCCATAAAAACGAAGTAAGATGAAGAAACTACTTTACGTATTGACAGGCCTCTGCCTGTTGGCAGGAGCATTCACCGGTTGCGAAGACCCCTTGAAAGAGCCGGACGGCGCGAATGGGGGCGGTGGTACCCCGGGAGGCACCTCCACGGAACAGACGGGAACCCTCAAGGGAACGGTAACGGACAAGGAAACGGGGCTGCCTTTGGAATTGGCGTTGGTGGAACTGGTGCCGAGCGAGAAAAAGACGGTGACGGACCAAAACGGGGAATTCGCTTTTGCGGAATTATTGCCGGGCAATTATGCGTTGAAAGTGAGCAAACTCGGCTATAAGACGGTGGAAAGCGGTGCCATTGCGGTGCAGGCCGTGGAGACCGTGCGCCAAGAGATTGCCATGGAAAAGGAGCAGACGGATTTGCGTATCGTGAACGAAGAGAACGAGGATATAGAGGAATTGGAGGTGTGGGGCAAGAACGTATCGTTCAAAATCCTGAATGCGGGAACCAATATCTTGGAATGGGAAATACCGGTGACGGCGGCCGAATGGGTGAAAGGCTTCAGCAAGGAAAGCGGGAAACTGTCGCCGGGCGCATCGGTGGAGATAGAAATTCAATGTGAAATCACTAATGCGTCGGGTGCAGAAGCGGTGGTGTATATCATGTCGAACGGGGGTAACAAGCAATTGAAATTAATATATAGTTTTGACGAAGAAAGGGTTTTGGGATTGAAGATGGTTGCCGTTGCAGGCGGCGCATTCCAAATGGGGGCGACCTCGGAGCAGGGTTCGGATGCTTATAGTTCCGAGAACCCGGTTCACAGTGTGACGTTGGACGGTTTTTATATTGGTGCAACCGAAGTGACGCAGGCGCAGTGGGAGTTTGTAATGGGGACGACGATAGCCCAGCAAGCAGGTTCATCTGAATTATATGGCGTTGGCGATGATTATCCGATGTATTATGTGAGTTGGGAGGAGGCCGTTCAATTCTGTGAGAAATTGAGCCAGCTGACGGGCAAGACCTATCGTCTGCCGACGGAGGCGGAATGGGAATATGCGGCGCGGGGCGGACGCTCAGGAGGCGCGAAGTATGCGGGTAGCGAATACATATATAGTGTGGCTTGGTACGAAAATAACAGCGGTAGTAAAACGCATCCGGTTGGGCAGAAATACTCGAACGGGTTGGGATTATACGATATGAGCGGGAACGTATGGGAATGGTGTTCGGACTGGTACGGGGATTACAGCTATTCGCCATCCGTTAACCCGCAGGGGCCTGCAAGCGGCTCCAGCCGCGTGGAGCGGGGCGGCAGCTGGTACAACGGCGCCGTCAGTTGTCGCGTGTCGCGCCGGTACGGCTTCAATCCCGGCAATCGCGCCTTCAATCTTGGCTTCCGCGTGGCCTGCAGTTTGTAGCCCAAGAACACCGGCTGCACCTCGGCATAATCCAAGCTCGCTTGGCTTCTGCGCTCGGTTTGCACGGTGTTTCAAAATAAAGTCAGGTAAAATCGGGCTTGTGCGGGGAGGGCTCCAACCGCATTTCCGCATGGTCGTTTCAGGGCTACGGTGGGGGGAAGATATAAAATTTCAACAGGCTTTTGTTAATCCCCGAAAAAATACTACCTTTGCACCCCTTGAATTAAG
>CAMWVZ010000076.1 GCA_947177845.1 uncultured Bacteroidales bacterium
CAACACGTCAGATTCTGGATCTGAAGTCTCCAGGTTCGACCCCTGGTAGGGCAACAAAACACGAAAACGGAAGTCCGCACAGGCTTCCGTTTTTATTTTGGAAGATGATTGCTTGTAGATTCGAAAATCTGGGAATACGCCCCTATCGGGAAGTGTGGCAGTTGCAGGAAGAAACCCTCGAGGCCGTGAAGCAAGCCAAACTGCGGGGCGAGACCGGAAACAACCGCCTTTTCTTTGTCGAGCACGAACCTGTCTACACCGTAGGCAGGAGCGGCAAGGACAGCAATATGCTGGCCGGCGCCGCGGTGTTGGCTGCCAAGCACGCCGAATTTCTGCATGTGGACCGCGGCGGCGACGTCACCTACCACGGCCCCGGCCAGTTGGTGGGATATCCCGTCTTCAATCTCGAGGAATTACATGTAGGCGTAAAGGCCTATGTGGACGGCATCGAGGAAATCATCATCCGAACCCTTGCCGAATACGGCATCAAGGGCGAAAGGCTGGCCGGCGCCACCGGCGTATGGCTCGACCCCCACTCTCCCCGCGCCCGCAAAATCTGCGCCATAGGCGTGAAATGCTCACGCTCGGTCACCATGCACGGCTTCGCTCTTAATATTAATACAGATTTATCGTATTTCAATCTGATAAACCCCTGCGGCTTCACCGACAAAGGCGTCACATCCATTCAGAAAGAATTGGGAAAGGAAATCGATTTCGCCCAAGCCTGCGAACTTGTCAAAGCACACTTCGCCTCTGTCTTCGGGCTGGAATTCGTTTAGAAGGGCCGGCGTGGGGGCGTTCCGTGCTACACATGCCTTTCGGCGTGGTAGCTGGAGCGTACCAGCGGACCGCTTTCCACAAAGCGGAAGCCTTTTTCAAGACCGATGCGCTTGTAGCGGGCGAAAGTTTCAGGGGTGACGTATTCTTTCACCTCTATATTCTGTCGGGTGGGTTGAAGATACTGCCCTATCGTCATCACGCTGCACCCCACCGCCAACAAATCGTCCATCACCTGCAGGATTTCGTCTTCCGTCTCGCCCAAGCCCAGCATGATGCCGCTTTTGGCCGTGATGCCGCTCGAAGCCACCTGCTTCAAGACCGCCAGCGAGCCGTCGTAGGTGGCGCGACTGCGCACCGAAGGCGTCAGGCGGCGCACCGTTTCGAGATTGTGGGAAATCACATCGGGTCTTTCGTCTATCACTTTCTTCACCAACTCCTCCCGCGACTGGAAATCGGGAATCAACACCTCCATGGTTGTGGAGGGGTTCACCTGTCGCATCGTCCGTATCACCTCCGCCCAATGTCCGGCACCGAGGTCGGGCAAATCATCACGGTCTACCGAAGTAAGAACCACATGCTTAAGGCCTAACGTATGCACCGAATCGGCCACATGACGCGGTTCGTCGGGGTCGAGGGGCAGCGGTTTGCCCGTGGTGACGTTGCAGAACCGGCAGGCGCGTGTGCAGATGTCGCCGCCAATCATGAGCGTGGCCGTGCCGCACCCCCAGCATTCCCCCTGATTGGGACAACGTCCGCTGGTGCAAATCGTGTGCAGACCGTTATCGCGGATTGTGTCCTGCACTTTTTTCGACAACTCGCCCATCGGCAGTCTTATTTTGAGCCAATCGGGCTTACGGCGACTGTTTTCCATAGACTTATTCTGCGTTTTCGGCACGTTTGGCCTGACGTTTGCGCTCGTTCTCGTCGAGGATAATCTTGCGCAGACGCAAGTGTTGCGGCGTTACTTCGAGATATTCGTCCGGACCGATATATTCCATGAATTCCTCCAAAGACATTTTCCGGGCCGGCGCGATATGGGTGGCCTCGTCGGCGCCGGAAGCCCGCATATTGGTGAGTTTCTTGCTCTTGCAGACATTCACCACCAAGTCGTCGGGACGGATGTGTTCGCCGATAACCTGTCCGGCATACACCTCCTCGTTGGGATCGATGAAGAAAGTGCCCCGGTCTTGCAATTTGTCGATAGCGTAGGCATAGGCCGTACCGGTTTCCATAACCACCAAGGCACCGTTGCGGCGGACACCGATTTCGCCTTTCCATGGTGCGAAACCGTCGAAACGGCTGGCCATGACGGCCTCGCCCTCGGTGGCGGTCAGTACATTGTTGCGAAGACCTATCATACCGCGGGCGGGTATCGAGAAAATGATATGCGTGCGGTCCGACTGCGATTCAATCGACTTGATTTCGCCCTTGCGCTGGGTGGCCAATTCAATCGCCTTTCCCGAAAATTCTTCGGGCACCACAATCGTGAGTTCCTCCATAGGCTCGCATTTCTGCCCGTCGATTTCCTTGATGATGACCTGCGGCTGGCCCACTTGCAGTTCGTATCCCTCGCGGCGCATGGTCTCGATAAGCACAGACAAGTGCAGGATGCCGCGCCCATAGACCAAAAGCGTGTCGGGAGAGCCGGTTTCCTCCACCCGCAAAGCCAGATTCTTCTCGAGTTCCTTATCCAAACGTTCACGCAAGTGGCGCGAAGTGACATATTTACCGTCCTTGCCGAAGAAAGGCGAGTTGTTGATTGTAAAGAGCATACTCATGGTAGGCTCGTCCACCGAAATAGGCTTCATGGCCTCGGGATTCTCGAAGTCGGCCACCGTGTCGCCGATTTCAAATCCCTCCAAGCCCATCACCGCACAGATTTCACCCGCCTCCACGGGCTCTTTCACCTTTTCCTTGCCCAAACCCTCGAACACATAGAGTTCCTTGATTTTCTGCTTCTGAACAGTGCCGTCACGCTTCACCAAACTGATATTCTGCCCCGCCTGCAAGGTGCCGCGATGCAGACGCCCCACGGCGATACGTCCTATATAAGAGGAGTAGTCGAGCGAGGTAATCATCATCTGTGTGCTGCCCTGCTCCACTTTCGGCGCAGGTATATGTTCGATGATGAGATCCAGAAGATAGGCGATGTCGTTGGTGGGCGTCTTCCAATCCTTTCCCATCCAGCCCACTTTCGACGAGCCGAATGCGGTGGGGAAGTCCAGCTGGTCTTCGGTGGCGCCGAGACTGAACATGAGGTCGAACACCTTTTCCTGCGTGAGTTCGGGGTCGCAGTTGGGTTTGTCTACCTTGTTGACTACCACAATCGGCTTGAGATTCAGTTCCAAAGCCTTCTGCAACACGAAACGGGTCTGCGGCATGGGGCCTTCGAAAGCGTCCACCACGAGAAGCACCCCGTCGGCCATATTGAGCACCCGTTCCACCTCGCCCCCGAAGTCGGCGTGCCCCGGAGTGTCGATAATGTTGATTTTATAATCTTTATAACGAACGGAAACATTCTTGGAGAGAATGGTGATGCCTCGCTCGCGTTCCAAATCGTTGTTATCGAGAATCAACTCTTTTTTTTCCTGATTGTCGCGGAACAAATGAGACTGGTATAAAATCCTGTCCACCAAAGTAGTCTTGCCGTGGTCCACATGGGCGATAATCGCGACGTTTCTAATTTCTGTCATAGTTTCGGTAAATTTTGCCAAACCCACGAAATTACAAATTTTATTAACATTTTCCCCTTTTTATAAACAGGTTGATAAATTTTAGCGGCGGCTTGTGTACTTTCACGGTCGCAAGTCCAATAAAAACACCTGCGAATGGAATCAGGAATACTTGTCTTTCTCCAACTTATAGGCTCGCTGGCTTTGTTCCTCTACGGAATGAAGATGATGAGCGAATCCTTACAGAAATTAGCCGGCAACAAGATGCGCGACATCTTGTCGTCCATGACCTCCAACCGTTTCATGGGGCTGCTCACCGGCATCATCATCACCGCCTTGATCCAAAGTTCGTCGGCCACCACCGTCATGGTGGTGAGCTTCGTCAACGCGGGTCTGCTCGACCTTGTCGGCTCCATCAACGTGATTTTGGGCGCCAACATCGGCACCACCGTCACGAGCTGGATTGTGTCGGTGCTCGGCTTCGGAAGGTTCAGCATCAGCGATTTGGCCCTGCCGATTATCGGATGCGCCCTGCCGCTCCTTTTCTCGAAGAAACGCTCGCGCAAGAACTGGGGCGAAATGATTGTGGGCTTCGGCCTGCTGTTCCTTGCCCTGCGCTTCCTGCAGGAGTGCATGAACGTGGACAATCTGGCGGAAAACAGCTCCATTCAGAATTTCATAACGGCCATCAGCTCGCACGGCATCCTTTCGAGGCTTCTCTTCGTGCTCATCGGGGCCATCGTCACGGCTATCTTTCAAAGTTCGTCGGCGGTCATCGCCCTCACGTTGGTTATCTGCGCCAGCGGCCTTATCGGGTTCGAGGAGGCCACGGCCATGATTATCG
Organism: uncultured Bacteroidales bacterium; assembly: GCA_947177845.1. GTDB lineage: Bacteria > Bacteroidota > Bacteroidia > Bacteroidales > P3 > Pullibacteroides. The sequence continues at coordinate 4,297 of CAMWVZ010000076.1, forward strand.
GAGAGAATATCGGCACCACCATCACCGCCCTGTTCGCCGCTTCGGTGGCCAACACCCAGGCCAAGCGCGCCGCCCTCTCGCACATGCTCATCAATGTGTTCGGCGCGGTGTGGATGTTTATCGTCTTCCCCTATTTCCTGCAAATGGTGGGCGATTTGAGCGTTTTCCTGCACCTTTCCGAATACAATCCGCTCTACAGCGACCCCGATTTGTTGCGCGCCTCGTTCAGCCCCGAGGAACAGCCCGTGGTGCGGGCGGCGGTCTTGGCGTCCATGCCGCTTACGCTTTCGCTGTTCAACACCCTCTTCAAGACTATCAACGTGGTGGTTCTGATAGGATTGGTGAAGCCTATGGCGAAAATCGTGTCGTATATGCTGCCTATCAAGGGGCAGGAAGACAGTTTCACGCTCAAACATATCAAAATCGGTCTGTTGTCCACGCCCGAAGCTTCGCTTTTCCAAGCCCAGCAGGAAATTCTGCTCTACGGACAGGATACGCTCCGTATGTTCCGGCGTGTGGAAAATTCGCTCGACCTGCCCGCCGCCGAATTCGAGCCGGAAATGGAGAAGTTGCGCAAGATGGAGGACGAGAGCGACTTGGTGGAAGTGGAAATCGCCAACTACCTCACCAAAGTTACCGAATCGCGCATGTCTACCGAAAGCACGCAGCGGGTGCGCGCCATGTTCAAGATTGTGTCGGAAATCGAGAGCATCGCCGACACCGCCCTGCATATCGCCGGCACCATCCTGCGCCGCAACGAGCAGAACGTTACTTTCGCGCCCGACATGACCGAGAAGCTCAAGCGCATGTTCGCCTTGGCCGAAGAATCGGTGCAGGTGATGTGCACCAATCTTGCGGGCGATTATAAGAATGTGATGCCCAAGAAAGCCTACGAGGTGGAAAACGCCATCAATAAGTACCGCACCGAGCTCAAGCAGGAACACATGGTGGCTATCGAGGAGAAGAAATACGGCTACAACGTGGGCATTCTCTTCAACGACATGGTGTCGGAATGCGAGAAAGCCGGCGACTACGCCATCAACGTAACCCAAGCCATGCAGGAAGTGGG
>CAMWVZ010000077.1 GCA_947177845.1 uncultured Bacteroidales bacterium
TCAACGCCTCGACCGTGTGTTCTTCGAACTCTCGCCAGGGGAGGGGGCACGCCCCGTTCGCTATATACCTCTTTCTTTTTCCATTAACGAAGGTTTTGTGGATGCCGCGCTCAAAATCGCCTGCTTCACCGATCATCAGATATTCGAACGCTACCACCGCTTTGTGGTGCAACCCCGCCGACAGGACAGCCAGGCCCTGACCCTGAAGGAACTCTACAGCCTCAAGCCCGGCGACTACATCATGCACATCGACCACGGCATAGGGCGTTTCGCAGGTTTGGAGAAAGTGACGGTGAACGGACGCGAACAGGAGGCTATCTGTTTGGTATATAAAGATAACGATGTGCTCCGCATCAGCATTCACTCGCTCCACAAAATGACCCGCTACACGGGCAAGGAGGGCGTGGCGCCGGTGCTCGACCGCATCGGCAGCAGCGCATGGACGGTGCAGCGCAACAAGGCCAAGCAGAAAGTCAAGGACATTGCGCGCGAACTCATACAGCTCTACGCCAAGCGCAAGGCCGCCAAAGGCTATGCGTTTTCGGCCGATTCCTACCTGCAACACGAATTGGAATCGTCTTTCTTCTATGAAGATACGCCCGACCAACTCAAGGCCAGCAACGAGGTGAAGCGCGATATGGAAAGTCGCGAACCCATGGATAGGCTCGTGTGCGGCGACGTGGGCTTCGGAAAGACCGAAGTGGCGGTGCGGGCGGCTTTCAAGGCCGTGTGCGACGGCAAGCAGGTGGCGGTATTGGTGCCCACCACGGTCTTGGCCTATCAGCACTACAAGACCTTTTCGGAACGCTTGGCCGATTTCCCCTGCACGGTAGACTATATCAACCGTTTCCGCACCTCCAAGCAACAGAAGGAAATCTTGAAGCGCTTGGAGGAAGGCAAGGTGGATATTCTTATCGGCACCCATAAACTCTTGGGCAAGGATGTGAAGTTCAAGGATTTGGGTTTATTGGTAATCGACGAGGAACAGAAGTTCGGGGTGGCGATGAAAGAGAAACTCAAAACCCTGAAAGTGAGTGTGGATACGCTCACGCTCACGGCCACGCCCATTCCGCGTACCTTGCAGTTCTCATTAATGGGGGCGAGGGATTTGTCAATCATACAGACCCCGCCGCCCAACCGTTATCCGATAAGCACGGAGGTGAGACCGTTCGGCGAGGAACTTATCCGCGATGCGGTGATGTACGAGCTGGGGCGGCGGGGTCAGGTGTATATCGTGAACGACCGTGTGGAAAATATCATGGAGGTGGCGGGCATGGTGCAGCGCTTGGTGCCCGACGCCCATATCGCCGTGGCGCACGGACAAATGGAGGGCGACCGCCTCGAAGAAATCATGTTGGGCTTCATGGAGGGGGAATACGATGTGCTGGTATGTACCAAAATCGTGGAAAACGGCCTGGACGTAGCCAACGCCAACACGATTATCATCCACAACGCGCACCGCTACGGCCTTGCCGAACTGCACCAGCTGCGGGGCAGGGTGGGACGCTCCAACAAAAAGGCTTTCTGCTATTTCCTTGCCCCGCCCGAACATCTGCTCACCCCCGAGGCCAAGCGACGGCTGCGGGCCGTGGAGGAGTTCTCGGAAATCGGCGGCGGCTTTCAGATTGCCATGCGCGACCTCGACATCCGAGGGGCGGGCAATATTTTGGGCGGCGAACAGAGCGGCTTCATCAGCGAAATCGGTATAGAAATGTATCAGAAGATTTTAGATGAGGCCATACAGGAACTGCGGCAGGAAGACTGGGCGAAGGAACTCCCCGCCCCGCAGGAGGGTTTCACGGTTTCCGACTGTCAGATAGAAACCGACCTCGAGATGCTGATTCCCGACCGCTATGTGAGCAATATCACCGAAAGGCTGTCTTTATATAAGGAGTTGGACGGCTTGGAAACCGATGCGCAGCTGAAATCCTTTTACGATGCCTTGCAGGACCGTTTCGGGCCCGTGCCGGAGTCCACACGCGCTCTGATTCACACCATTGCCTTGCGGCGCATGGCCAAGGAAGCGGGTTGGAACCGCGTGATGTTGAAGCAGGAGAAGATGACGGCGGTTTTCGCCGCGCAGGACGCGTCGGACTACTATCAATCCTCGCTCTTCGAGAAAATCCTCACCTACGTGCAGAACCACCCGCAGGCCTGTAAGTTGCAGGAAATGAAAAGCGGAAAGCTGTCCGTAGTGTTCGCCCCCGTGCGCGACGTGTTCGAGGCCGAGGCGCTCTGCCGCGAAATTCTGAAAGGATAATTCGGACTATTGTACGGCGGCGATGATGCCGAACACAATGCCCAGATGCACGCCGAGGCCGATGCCGTAGGCCGCCCAAGCGCGTTTGCTCTTGAGTTTCTTGGCCTCGCGGCGGTAGGTATAGAAGTAGATGTCTTCCTGAAGCATATCCACGTCGCTCATGCCGAGGTTCTCGATGCGCGGCGGGGTCATCGTGGTGGGAATGGCGAGGGCCAGACCGGCCACGGGGTTCACGATGGTCAGACATAGAGTGCCGAAAGTGGAGGCCTTCCACGTCTTATAGTTGGCGCGGCAGTCGGCCTGCGCCTTCAGACAGATTTCCGAAACATAGGCGAAATCTTCCACACGCGCCATAACCAGAGGATCGAGCTTGCCGATTACGCTCACCGTATCGGTATAGATGTAACGGTACATCAATTCGGTGGGAATGCGGAACTTGCCGCTCGTCGCCCTGTCTGCACCGTAGAGATTTAACCGCACTTCACCTTCTTGAATAAAGCAGTTCGATTGCCGCAAAGGCTTGAAGCGAAACGATTTTTCGGGCGAGAAAAAAGCGTCCTGCGCCGACACGGAGGCAGTGAGGCTCAACAAGGCAAGCCCTATGAAGAGGAGTAAGCGACTGTTTTTCATATATCTATATACTATACACCTTATACAAACCGCAAAGGTACGAATTTTTTTACGAGATTGCGTACTTTTGGCTCACAGAGAGATTGTACGACCATGCCGAAACCTACCGTTTTCGACCCTGTGCGCAAGAAGCGCATCGTGCTTACCCCCGAAGAGGAGGTGAGGCAGTTCGTGATACGTTTTTTGCAGGAAAATTGCGGCATACCCTTGGGTTATATCGGTAGCGAACTTCCTATCAAGCTCTATGAAAGGGAATTGCGTTGCGATTTGGCGGTACGGAACCGGCGGGGCGAGGCGGTGATGCTCATCGAGTGCAAGCGGCCTTCGGTGCCTTTGCAGGAGAAGGTTTTGGAGCAGGTGTTGCGCTATGATTTGCTTCGCAAGGAGCGTTTTGTGGTCATCACCAACGGTTTGGAATTCCGTTGCTGGGAGCGTTGTGAGGAAGCGGGGGAGGCCGTGCGGTGGCGGGAGTGGGAGCGTTACCCTACATGGGAGGAGTTGAACATCGGGTGAATTTATTGCAAGGCACAATTTTGTCAATCGGAAAAAAAACATTACATTCGCACCCTAAAAACCTTAATTTTAATTTAGTTTTTATGAACATTTTTTGTGCTAACCTGAACTATAAAGTTCGTAGCGAAAACTTGAGAGAAATCTTTTCCGAATACGGCGAAGTAAGCGATGCCCGTATCATTACTGAACGCGGAACCCGTCGTTCGAAAGGTTTCGGATTTGTGGAAATGCCCGATGACGAGGCTGCCCGCAAGGCTATCGCCGCTTTGGACGGTGCCGAATGGGAAGGCCGTACGATTATCGTCAAGGAGGCTCTTCCCCGCGAAGAAAAGCCGGCTCAACCGGCCGCCGAAACTCCCGCCGAATAATCCTTTCGGAATCAGAAATGGAAAAGGCACCCCAAAGGGTGCCTTTTTTTATATGGTGTGGTGTACGCCGGGATGTTCTACCAATTTATCTTATACCAAAAGGTTTCCCGTTTGATACGCAGCCGCATGGCTCTGCCCACCACAACGGATAGGTGGTAGAAAAGGGGAAAGTGTGTCTTGAGGTGGCTCAGGGCGAAGCTGTCTTCTTTGGTGGCTTGACAGAACGTATAGTAGAAGGGGTCGGGATGTTCCCTGAGCCATTGCAGGGCGTGGGGTTCGTCGTCGATGCCGTTGGCGAGCACGCCCATTTCGGGATAGCCGTTGTTGAGCAGCCACATCACGGCTTTTTCATCCCCGAGAATGCCGTTCGAAAACGCCGCCCATTGGGGATAGCCGCCGTCCAACAGTTTCCGAAAGTGCTCCCCCGAGCCGCTCACGGCCTTTTCGAAGCTTTGATAAACCTCCACGGGGTAGTTCTCTAATGCATTCACGTCCTGCTTTCTATTTATTATTTACCTCTTTGTTGGTTTTCCTTCGTCCGTCCGGGGCTGCGTGGAAGCTCTTTTTTTGCTCATAGCTTGTCGCTTTGCGACGTGCGCAAAATCGCAAAAAGAAGACTTCCCGACCGCCCCGTCCGAAGAATTATCTATAAAGTCTAGAAGAAGGCGGTGGCGTTGAAGCCGAGCGCGCGCAGTTCCGCCGCCCGCGCCTCCAATTCCTCCGCGCTCAGTTTAACGAGTTTCTTGGCCGGAGTCTCGCGGTCGAGCCCGTAGAGCATGATGGCCGGCGGCTGAATGCGTTTCAGCCGGTCTTTATAGCCCTCCCATTCGCTCCCGGCGGCATTGTCGATGCGTTCCCCCTCGTATTCGCCCCTAAACAGAAGCGTTTGCAGGGTATAGGGATGCGGGTAGGCGGCCAAATTCTCCACCAACTGCGGATAGAACTCCTCCGCGCTTTGCTCCACCGAGATTTTATCTAATTGAAAACCTTGTTGCAGACGGTTGATGAGGGCGTAGGCATGGGGCGTGCCGGCGTCGAGTTTCAGCAACACTTTGTTGCAGAGGGCGAGGGCGTCCACGATTTCGGGGCGGCCTATCTGGGTGGCGTTCGAAATGACGGTGACGATGGGCGGATTGTCGGGAAAATATTTGCGGGCGGCGCGCAGGGTGGCGGCAATCACAGCGGGAAAGTCCGGGTGGAGGGTAGGCTCGCCGTTCCCCGAAAAGGTGATCGAGTCGGGGCGCTTGTTACTTTCGCGGAGTTGGGCGAGCGCCGTATCAAGCGCCCCTTCCACCTCTGCGCAGGTGGGCAGAGTGGGGTGGCCCGTCCATTCGGTGTTCCAGCCGCATTCGCAATAGACGCAGTTGTAGTTGCAAACCTTTTCCTTTGTGGACGATAGGTTTACGCCCAACGAAGAACCCAACCGCCGGCTGTGTATCGGCCCAGTTATAATATGTGTGTGAAAGAACGCCATAGCTATCT
>CAMWVZ010000078.1 GCA_947177845.1 uncultured Bacteroidales bacterium
TCTTCGGGCGATGATGCGTCTTATTCGCTGTTGCAGGCCGCCATCGAGCAGATAAGCCAAGGTTTTGTGGCTTACAAGTTCGAAAAGGCGGTGCGCTTGCGTCCCGTTCTGCCCTATGTATATGCGTTTGTAGGCATTTGCGTTATGTTCTTTGGCGTGGCGTTTCTCAAGCCTGCGGTGGTGAAGTCTACCGTGCAGGTGGTGCGTTATAACGAGGAATTCGAGCGCGAGTTTCCTTTTACGGTGCGTATCGCGAATGCTTCTCTGCAAGTGCCTTACGAGGAAGATTTTGTTTTGACCGTGGAGGTGGAGGGAAGCCGGTTGCCCGACGAAATCCATGTGGTGGAGGGTGAGCGCAAGATGCTGTTGCATAGGCAGGACGCCAATCACTTCACCCATACTTTCAAGAAAGTGCGGCAGGATGTGGAATTTTCGTTGCAGGCGGGCAGATATAAAAGCGGAAAATATAGCCTGAAGGTGGACTACAAGCCTTTGCTGTCGGCCATGCGGGCCTTGTTGCGTTATCCTTCCTACACGGGATTGAAGCCGGAGGCCGTGACACATACGCTCGATTTGGACGTGCCTTACGGAACGCGCATAGAATGGGAGTTGAAGATGGATCATACCCTCAACTTGCAAGTGCTGTTTGTCGAAGACAAGACGCAGGAGGTTTCGGAACTTATGGCGGACGCTTCCCGAATGCCTCTCTTTGCGTTTAAGAAACAGGCTTTCGAGAACTTTCACTATACGCTGATACCGGCCGCACAAAACGGCATGAAGAGCGACAGCCTGCGTTTTTCGGTAGGGGTGCGGCCCGATGCCTATCCCCGCTTGCAGGTGGTTTCGCTGCACGACAGCATTCACCCGCTTCAAACTTATTACCAAGGATTTATGTCGGACGATTATGGGTTTCACGCACTTGTTTTCTCGCTGCGTTGCGTGAACGCCTCCACAGGCGCCCAATGGGAGAAATCCGACACGTTGCCGCTCACTTCGGCGCGCGAACAGAACTTTACTTATTTTGTTGATTTAGCACAATATGCATTGCAGGCGGGCGACGAACTCACGTATGGTTTCGCCTTGAGCGACAACGACCCCTTCTATCCCTATAAAACCGTCTATTCGCCCGAGGAAACCTATCGGAAACTGTCGCGGGAGGAGTTGCGCGAAAGATTGAATGCGGCTTCGGCGGGCATGGACCGTGATTTTTCGGTTTCGCTCCAACAGAGCCGCAGTATGCAGGAGGACTTTGAAAAATTGGTGCAGGATTTGCTTTCCAAGCAACAGTTTTCGTGGCAGGACAGGAAAAACGTGGAACTTCTTATCGAGCAGCAGAAAGAGTTGCGGGAGCGTTATCAATCGCTTTCGGAAGAGCTTCGCCAGAAGCGGGAATGGGAGGCCGAGGCGGGGCAGGAGAATGCGGAATTGCAGGAAAAACAGCGTCAGTTGCAGGAGTTGTTGGATAAGCTTTTAGACGACAAGACCTTGGAAAAGTTGCAGGAATTGCAGTCTTTGTTGGAGAAGCAGGCCGGGCAGGACAAGGTGATGGAGGCTTTGGAAGACTTGAAGATGCAGCAGAACGAGATGTTCAAAGACTTGGAGAGGAATAGGGAACTCTACCGGCAGATGGAATTCGAGCTGAAAATGGAAGCCGTGGTGGAGGCTTCGCGCGATTTGGTGCGCAAGGGAGAGGAACTGAAGGAGGAATTGGCGGGCAAAAACGACCGAAATTTGGCGAAGGAAACCGATAGTTTGAAGGCGAAGCATGAGGAATTGAAGAAGGATTTGGAGGCCTTGAAAAAGGACTTGGACGATTTGAAGAAGCTCGACGAAAGTTTGGAAAAACCCAAGGGTTTCAAGACCCCCGATACCTTGCTGCGGAATTTGGAGAAACAAATGGAACAGACTTCGCGGAAATTGGAGAAGGGCGAGAACGGGGAAGCGAAGAAAAGTCACGACCGCACGCAGGAAAACTTGGAAGATTTGGCGGATAATCTGGAAGAGCAGATGCAGCGGATTGAACAGGAAAATGAAGCCGAGGATGCCGATTTCATACGGCTTTTGCTCAAGGGTGTGCTGCGGGTTTCGTTGGAGCAGGAGGATTTGATGACCACGCTCGAGAAGACGCGGGTGGATGAAGCGCGCTACGCCGATTTAATTCGTCGGCAGTCGGCCCTGAATGTGGAAATCCGCTTTGTGGCAGACAGTGTACGCGCCATTTCGAAGCGACAGCCTCAGGTGGCCGTGGTGACGCGCCAAGCCTTGCGCGACTTGGAAAGGAACAGCAAGGAAAGCCTCGACTATCTGTTGGGGATGAACAATGTCTATTACCAGCGCTACTCGGTGGCCAACAGTTGGGCGTTGACGCGGCAGCAATACACTATGACCGCTTTGAACGATTTGGCCTTGCTTTTGTCGGAATCGCTCGACAAGATGCAGATGAAAATGAACATGAAGGGTGGGGCGTCCATGTCGTCGAAAAAGAAAAAGGGACAGCCGCAGATGTCTTGTCCCTCGCCCGGAAACGGACAGAAACCCTCGGATATGAAGTTTCCGTCTCCGCAGGGAAAACCGCAACCGGGCAAGGAAAAGGGAAAATCGCTCAAGGAAATGCAGGAAGCCTTGAACAAACAAATCGAGGCTTTGAAAAAGATGCTGGAAGAAAAAGCGGGGCAGGAAGCGCAGGGACAGAAACCGTCTGAAACGGGAAAGCCTCGGAACGGAGCGAGCGGGGCAGGGGGTGAATCGATAAGCGACGAACAGATTTCGGAAGCTTTTGCGCGTGCCGCCGCCCGTCAGGAAATGATACGGCGCATGATGCAGGAGAAAATGGCGCAGGAAAAAGCTTCGGGACAGGCGGCGGGTTTATACAATTCCGTGTTGGGCGATATGGAACGCACGGAACGGGATTTGGTGAACAAAGTTCTCAATCCGCAACTTTTGCAGAGGCAGAAAAACATAGAAACCCGTTTGCTGGAAGCCGAAAACGCCGAGTTGCGGCGCGAAAAAGACGACAGGAGGGAGTCGAAGCAGGGCCGGAGGTTCGCGCCACCCGCTTTGGACAGTTTGCAGGATAATCCCGAAAAGAACGAAGCTTTGCGGGAAATTCTCTTGCGGAAGACGCCCGAATTGAAACCCTTTTATCGGGAAAAAGTGCGGGAGTATATGTTTTAGGACGGAGAATTTTTGATGATGTTTCACGTGAAACTTTTGGAACAACGTTTCACGTGGAACACTCGAGAATGTTTTGCGCGAAATTTTCACAGCAATGTTTCACGTGAAACACTAAAAACGAAAATTGATTTTATATGGAAAATATCACCTTCAACGAACAGGACGTAAAAGTGCCGTTTTTGAAACGCAGAACCGCCCGCGAAAGTTTGCGGCAGGTTTTGGAAACTTTAGGTTTTGAGCCCGGCACCGTCAACTATATTTTTTGTTCGGACAAATATCTATTGAAGATAAATCGTCAATATCTCAATCATGATACGTACACGGATATTATTACTTTTGCCTACTCGGAGCAGGATTTAACAGGGGAGGGGTTTGGATTTGCGGAGGAGAGTGTGAAGGGGGCGAAACGGAAAAACCGACTTTCGGGGGATATTTACATCAGCGTCCCCCGCATTAAGGAAAATGCAAAATTGTTTCACGTGAAACAAATCGACGAATTGAATCGGGTTTTGGTGCACGGGCTTCTGCACTTGGCGGGCTACAAAGACAAGACGCCGAAAGAGGAAGCCTTGATGCATAAAATGGAAGATAAAATGCTTGCCTCTTGTTTTGAGGGGTATGCTTCACAGGAGTAGATTATGGGATTGAACTATGACATTATTGTAGTAGGGGGCGGCCACGCCGGCTGTGAAGCAGCCGCCGCGGCCGCCAATTTGGGAAGCCGCGTGCTGTTGGTGAGTATGCAGATAGACCGCCTGGCCTATATGTCGTGCAATCCTGCCATGGGCGGTGTGGCCAAAGGGCAAATCGTGCGCGAGATTGATGCCATGGGTGGGTATTCGGGTATCGTGACCGACAGGTCGACCTTGCAGTTCCGTATGCTCAACCGCTCCAAGGGACCGGCCATGTGGAGCCCGCGCGCCCAATGCGATATGTGGCGTTTTTCGGCCGAGTGGCGGCACGTTGTAGAACGGGTGCCGAATTTGGATTTGCGGCAAGACACCGTAACGGAGTTGTTTTTCGACGAACACGAAAACCTGCAAGGGGTGAAGACGATGAGCGGAGCCGAAATCCGTTCGCGGGCGGTTATCCTCACAGGCGGCACTTTCTTGAACGGCAGAATTCATATCGGCGAGCATTCGTATGCCGGAGGCCGAATCGGCGAGGCGGCCTCGTATGGATTGAGCGAACAGTTGCAGACGCGCGGGCTCAGGGTGCAGAGTCTGAAAACCGGCACGCCGGTGCGTGTGGACGCCCGCACGATAGATTTCTCGGTGCTCCCTGTGCAGGAGGGCGATGAACATCCCTCCAAATTCTCCTTCACCGATACCCCGAAAGTGGAAAATCAGATGCCCTGCTATATCGCCTACACCGATACCGAGGTGCACGATATTCTCCGCACGGGTTTCGACAAGTCGCCCATGTTCGCGGGGCGCATCAAGGGACGGGGACCCCGCTACTGCCCCTCTATCGAAGACAAAATAGACCGCTTTGCCGACAAGGACCGTCACCAACTTTTTGTGGAGCCCTGCGGCCGCGACAGTCACGAATATTATCTCAACGGATTTTCATCCTCTCTCCCCGAAGACGTTCAAATGGCGGCCTTGCATAAAATACGGGGTTTTGAGAAGGCAAACGTATTCCGCCCCGGCTATGCCATCGAGTACGATTTTTTCGACCCGCTCCAACTTCACGCCACCTTGGAGAGTAAAATAATACCGTATCTCTACTTAGCCGGACAGGTGAACGGCACCACGGGCTACGAAGAAGCGGCCGCGCAAGGGTTCATGGCCGGCATCAACGCGCATCTTAAGCTACAAGGCAAGGAACCCTTCATCCTGAACCGCTCGCAGGCCTATATAGGTGTGCTCATCGACGACCTTATCACCAAGGGTGTGGACGAACCGTATCGTATGTTTACCTCCCGCGCCGAACACCGCATTCTCCTACGGCAAGACAATGCCGATGAGAGGCTCACCCCGCTTTCTTATAAACTCGGTCTTGCGGACGAAAAACGTATGCAACGCCTCGAGC
>CAMWVZ010000079.1 GCA_947177845.1 uncultured Bacteroidales bacterium
GCCTCGGCATAGTCCAAGCAAGTTTGGCCTCTGCGCTCTGCTTCGGAGAACTTAGTTTGATTGCTTCGCACCTTATATCGTTCGGGAACAGATTTTATCGAAACAAAGGGCACTAGATTTAGTGTAACACATAGAGAATAAGGGAGAAAAAAGTTATCAACATAGATTTCAGATAGGGTAAAGCCGTAAATTTATTACTTTCGCAGTATGAAAAAGATAACCTTTTTGCTTTTGACGGGTGCATGCCTGTGGGTATTGCCGCTCTACGGACAATATAGCGTACACAAGGTGAACGGAGGCGAAGTTGCATCCGAGGGCTCCGCGGGCTTGTATTACTGCCTGCCGCAGAACACGCTCGAAGTGGAAATTACGGTTGAAAAGACTTTCTTCGAACGCGGCATATACAGCGATTACGCCGAACAACTGCTCAAGCTTCCCGCCATCAAAGCCGACAAAACCAGCTACGCTATCCGAGAGATACGCATTCATACGCTCCGAAAAGCCGACCCTGCACAGACCTATAAAGTGGAAGGCCCCGACTTTCCCTCGCTCCGCCTCTCGCCCGAGGGCATTCTTTCGGGCGTGAACCTGCCGAACGAGAAGATGCCTCCCGCCAAACCCATGGCCGAGTGCGGAGAAAACGAGGCCGAGAAGGTGAACAACCCGCATCCCGACGCCCGTGCCGATTTCGCGCCCGTGGCCGCCCTCAACGCCAGCCGTCGTTTCGACACGGTGGTGGTGCGTCACAAGAGCGACACGGCCACCGTCATCGAAAAAATCCTCACGCCCCGCATCGATGTCAAGAACCTCTTTGAGCAGGCCCGCACCATGGCCGACCAAATCCTCAAGATTCGGAAAAACCAGTCGGATTTGCTTTCGGGATTGCAGGAAGTGCCCTACCCCGAAGGCACGCTCAAATTCATGTATCAGCAGTTGGAACGCAACGAACACCGTCTGTTGGAATGCTTTACGGGAACGATGCGCGAAGAGCGCCTGCATTACAAGTTCGAAGTGGTGCCGCAGGAGGGAAAGACTTCCTACGCGGTGGCGTATTTCAGTCCCGAAGAGGGGATGGAGAAAATGGAAGGAGCGCATGAAGACGGTGCGGATGTGCTTTATCTGAAACTGACGCCCCTGCCCTCCATGGCTGCCGAGGAAACGGACAACGCGCCCGAAGGCTTCGCCTGCCGGGTGCCGGCCAAGGTGAAAGCCGAAGTGGTGTATAACGGGAATGTGTTGAGCCAACGCGAAGTCTTTGTGGCGCAATGGGGCTATGTGCGCACCCTGCCGCCACTTTCCGGCTATCGTCTCAAGCTGCACGAAAACACGGGCTCCTTGCAGGTGTTCGAGAAAATCGACCCCGCCTCGAACCCCGCTTCGAACGCCTCCAAGAAATCAAAACGCTAATTTTCCACGACAATGGCCGTATCTGCCGCCAAACGCAAGCCTAAGATAAAGTTCCGCAAATATAGTTTTGCCTTGTCCGACAGGGAAAAACGGCGCTACGACAGAGTGTGCGCCTACGAGAAAATCGGATTCAGGCAACTTGTCAAGAAAGCCTTGCGCGAATACTACAAAACCGTGGACCTGCCCGAAGAAGCCTTTTCGGACGAAAATCAGCTGGACTTGTTCGAACAGAGAGACCTGTTCGGCAATCCCGTGCGCGAACGGCGCCGATAGAAATCAGGTTTTCTGCTTCTCTTTCTTGGCGGCGGGAAACAGGATATTGTTCAGGATAAGCCTGTATCCGGGCGAAGAGGGATATAGATTGAGGTCTGTGGGAGGATCGCCCACAAAATGCTGATAGTCTTCGGGGTCGTGCCCTCCCAAAAACGTCCATGTGCCTTTGCCGTAGGTGCCGTGTATGTAACGCGCCTCTCCCAAAGCTTCGTTCTGCCCCAATATCACCACCTCGGGCTTGAGAAAACTGCGGCGGAATGCCGTGGTCTGCCCCATGAATCCGTGTATGAGCCTTTCGTGGTTCTGACAAAGCATCGTGGGAATCCAGTCCCACTTGGCCGAGAAGTCGAACAGACTGAAAAAGTCGTTCTTCTCGTTGAGCGTCTTGGGGCGGCTCAAGGTGACGTCTATATCCGACACTTCGTAGGCATAGGGGTCTGTGACGATATGAAAATCCTTGAATGCGAAAGTCTTGCTGAAATCCAAACGTTGCTGGGCATCGCTCTGCATGGCATCGCCGTCGAAGGGAGGCTGGCAGATATCCACGCCCTCGGCGGCCAAGGCGATATCGTAGCTGTCGGGCGCCGAACACATGGCGAAAAGGAAGCCCCCGCCCAGCACAAAATCGCGGATTTTGTGCGCCACCGCCAGCTTGAGCTGCGATACCTTGCCGAACCCGAACTTCGCCGCCATGGCCTTCTGCGCGGCCTCATCCTCCCTATACCACGCCTGCCGCCCGTAAGCACCCCAGAATTTGCCGAACTGCCCCGTAAAATCCTCGTGATGAAGGTGCAGCCAATCGTAGAGGGGCAACTCCCCCGACAGCACCTCCCCGTCGTAGAGCACATCGTAGGGAATTTCGGCATAGGTGAGCACCAAGGTGACGGCATCGTCCCACGGCAGTTTGTTCTTGGGTGAATAGACCGCGATACGGGGGGCTTTCTGTAAAGGTACCTCATCCATATTCGACGAAGCGGAAGCGATTTCCTCGCGCAGGGCGCGCACCTGCACGTCGGAAAGCACCTGCGCCCGCACATCGCGCAAGGCACATTCGCTCTCGATTTCGCGGCTGTAGGGCAAAAGGAAACTTCCTCCCCGATAGTTGAGCAACCAACTGATTTCGACTCCGTTGGCCAAGACCCAATAGGCCACGCCGTAGGCTTTGAGATGATTGCTCTGCTCCCTGTCCATGGGCAGGAGCAACTGCGAGGCGCGGCAGAGATTTCCCGCACCGACGGTCAGAACCACCGCCAACAGAGCCGCAAACAGGCACTTTCCTTTCTTCATCACCCCTCCCCTTTATCGTCTAAAACCCACGCCGGGGCGGGCGCGTGAGGCAGAAAGGCGCCTCACCGTTGTCTACCGGTATATCGGAATTGATAGACGAAGGCATCGTGACTACCGACGCGCCCGCCCCCATGCCGGCGGGGTCGTCGAAACTCGTGTTCGGCACCATATTCTGATAGGCAGGCGAAGCATCGCCCCCCATATCGGTAACCATATTCTCGAATTTTGCGAATTCCTTGATGAAACGCAACTTCACCTTACCCGTCTTGCCGCTACGGTGCTTGGCGATGTCCAATTCCGACTCGCCGTCCACCATGCCTTCCTGCTCCTGTCCGTAGTAGTCGGGACGATAGATGAACATCACCATATCGGCATCCTGCTCAATGGCGCCCGATTCACGCAAGTCCGACAACTGCGGCCGCTTGTCGCCGCCACGGGTCTCCACGGCACGGCTCAACTGCGAAAGCGCCAGGATAGGAATCTTCAATTCTTTCGCCAATCCTTTGAGTTGGCGTGAAATCTGACTGATTTCCTGTTCGCGGTTTCCTTTGTAGGCATCCCCGCCCCGCATCAGTTGCAAATAGTCGATAAACACCATTTGTATATCGTGCTGCTGCTTGAGACGGCGGCATTTGGCGCGAAGCTCGAACATCGAAAGCGCCGGCGTGTCGTCTATATAGAGAGGGGCTTCGGTAAGCGGCCCCACCTTGCTGTAGAGCCACTGCCATTCGTAGTCTTTCAGGTCGCCCTGCTTGAGTTTCTTTCCGTTGATGCGGGTTTCGGCCGAAATCAAACGGGTGACGAGTTCCACCGACGACATTTCGAGCGAGAAAACCGCCACGGGTTTCTTGTGGTCCACGGCGATATTGCGCGCCATAGTCAGCGCCAAGGCCGTCTTACCCATACCGGGACGGGCCGCCATAATCAGCAAGGTGCCTTTCTGCCAGCCGCTGGTCATGCTGTCCAAGTCCGGGAAGCCCGAAGGCAGACCGCTCATGCCGCCCTCTACCTTCGAAATGGCCTCCACCTCCTTGATAGCCTCGTCCACCAACAGTTTCATATCGGTGTAGTCGCTGCGGAAATTGTTCTCGCCTATGGTGAGCAGTTTTGACTCGGCTTCGTCGAGCAAATCCAAGGGGTCGGAGGTGTCTTCGTAGGCGTTCTTCGTAATATCCGAACCGATACGGATCAATTCGCGCTGAATGTATTTCTGCTGAACGATTTTCGTGTGTTCCTCGATATGCGCCGAAGAAGCCACCTTGTTGGTGAGATTGGCCACATAATAGGCGCCGCCCGCCACCTCCAACTGCCCCGAGGCCTTGAGGTCGTTGGTTACCGTGAGTATGTCTATCGCTTCCGAACGGTTGAAGAGATTGTTGATAGCCGCGTAGATGACTTTGTGCTTGGGGTCGTAGAAATATTCGGGACGCAAGACGTCTATCGAATTGGTCACCGCCTCCGGGTCTATCATCAGCGCGCCCAAAACGGCCTGCTCCACATCGAGGGCCTGCGGTGGCAACTTGCCTTGCTCTAAAATCGAATTGTCGGAAAGGGCGTTTCGGAAAGCCGCCCGTTTTTTCTGGTTGGTTATATCGTTCATCATAGGGCACAAAAATACAACCGAGGCAAGGCTTCCCCCTCCCCGAAAGGCAGGACTTTATTAACTGTTAATTTTGTTCATAACCCATTCATACCTCTCTCATTCAGCATCTTCCATGTTGAAAACGTTAAGCCTCTCTTTTTGAGAGATATAGGTATAGAGCGTTATTTGTGAAGCATTTATAAACGGAGAAGTTTTCAACAGCTTGTCGCCAGACACCAGTCCTTATGCTCGTCCTTGAACAAGGTTTCCAGACGCACCGTCTCCACGGCATTGATTCTCTCGGGACGGAACACGCCCGCCACCCTCAGGTAGTTGGGGGTGTAGCCGAACATCTTGCCGTCGCGTACATCCGACTCCCACAGCACTTTCTGTTCGCTATGCAGGAAGCGCGCATAAAAACGCTGTTTCTTCATATCGGACAAAACATGCATGCGCGCGCTGCGCTCGGCCTTGCGCGCCGGTTCGTAGTCTTCCCTGAGCAAAGACGAAGCGGCCTCCTTGCGGGAGGAATAGCTGAATACGTGCAAGGCGCTCAAATCCAACGCCTCCACAAAGCGGTAGGCGTCTTCGAAACAGGCGTCGGTTTCGGTGGGGAAACCCACAATCAAGTCGCAGGCGAT
>CAMWVZ010000080.1 GCA_947177845.1 uncultured Bacteroidales bacterium
GATATGTTCCCCCACACCGACCACGTGGAAAGCGTGGTGCTCCTGCAGAGGAGGTAGGAGGGGTTACTCGGCGGGTGCCTTGGGGGTTTCGTACTTGAAGGTGTAGCCGATGCCGATGTTCACGATTTCGCGGAACTGTACCTTGGGGCCTACGTCCACGCCGTTCTTCATGACGTGCACTTTGTCGTCGTATTTGAGCGAGGTGCCGATGACGGCGCTGAAGTATTCGTTGATAGCCATTTCCAAACGCACGTTCCAATCCACCACGATGTTGCCGAAATCCTTGTCGTAGGGGGTGAAGAGGGTGAGGTCGGTCTTGAGCGTCATATTCTTATAGAAGGTCCAGCTGAGGGCGCCCGCCAACGACATACCGGGCTGGAAGAGATAGTGTTTCCCTTTCTCCACACCGAACTTGCCTTTGGCGGAAAGCGAGTCGTCGAGCACGAAGGTGGTGCGGCAGTTGATGGGCGAGAAGTAGACCGAAAGCAAGTCGCGGAGCCTGTATTCCATACCGACGGACGCATTCAGATAGCCGGGGGCCATGATTGTGGAAATGTAGTTGTTGCGGTCTTTCTTGCGGTCGTCTATCTTTTCATAGCCTCGGTCGTATTGGGTCTGGAATTCCACCAAGGCGGTGTAGTAGAAGTGGTCGCCGGGAATGGCGTAGCCGTATTTGGTGGCGGCGTAGAGGTTGTCGACCGTCTTGTTGAGGAGGTTGGTGGGGTCCCACGTGAGGCCGTATTGGGTGTTGAGTTTGGCTTCCCATTTGTGGCCGCCCTTGATATAGACGCTGTTGAAGTTGATATAGGCGTTGCCTGCCACGGAGTTTTCACCGCCGGCCGCCCAGTTTATCATGGCTGCCTGCGCGGCGTTGATGCCGCCCGAAAAGTCGATGAGCCACGAGGATGTTTTGGCAAGGGCTTCTTCCTGATTGGCTTCTCCTTCGGCAAAAGCGTAGCCTGCGGGCAGGCACAAGGCGCCGACAACGAGTACGGAAACGGCTTTGAGTAGACGTATCTGCATGACCTTCAAATTTTTGTTTGTCTTTGGGGTTGTATAAACGGCGCGAAAATACAAAATAAACGTAATTTTGCACCCTAATTTCTTGTTCTATGGACAAAAAATGTGAAATTTTTGCGGGGCCTTGCAGCGCCGAATCGGAAGAGCAGATTTTTGCGGTAGCGGAATTTTTCGCCTCAAAGAAGGGGGCGCCGGCGGACGCCGCATGTACTCCTATCGCCGCCATTCGCGCCGGCGCCTGGAAACCCCGCACCCGTCCCGGCTGTTTCGAGGGACACGGAGAAAAGGCGTTGGAATGGATGCAACAGGCGCAGAAACAATATCATATACCTTTCATCACCGAAATAGCCTCCACGCATCACATCGACCTTTGCCTCAAACACGACATCCAGCACTTTTGGATTGGCGCGCGCTCTTCGTCCAACCCTTTCCTTATGGAAGAAATCGGACGGGCGCTGGAGGGAAGCCCCAACCGCGTGTGGGTAAAGAACCCTATCAGCCCCGACTTGGCGCTGTGGTTGGGCGGCATAGAGCGTATCTCCCGCAAGGGAAAGACCCTTGTGGGCGGCATTCACCGGGGTTTCAGCATGTATGATTCCGCCCCCTACCGCAACGCTCCCATTTGGGAAATGGCCGTGCAGTTCAAGCGCGAGATGCCCGGCGTGCCCTTGATATGCGACCCGAGCCATATCGCCGGTGCGAGGGCCTACGTGCAGGAAATCTCGCAGTCGGCCTTGGATTTGGAGATGGACGGCTTCATGATAGAGGTTCACCCCACTCCCGCCACCGCCCTCAGCGATGCGAAGCAGCAACTTGATTTCAAGGGTTTTGATGAATGGTTTGCGGCGCTCAAATTCCGTCAAAACACCTGTTCTTCCTCCCAAATCGAACAGATGCGGCGGCTTTTGGACGAAATCGACAACGACCTCATTCAAATCCTCGCGCATCGCATGGATTTAGTGAAGAAATTGGGAAAACTCAAGAAGGATTCCAATGTGTCGGTGTTGCAGTTCGACCGTTGGAACAAGGTTATGGAACGGTGCCTGAGCCTTGCGCACGAGCGCGGCCTCGACCCCGATTTCGTCAAGAAACTCATGCACTGCATTCACGCCGAAGCGCTCCGCCTGCAAAAGGAAATGTAGGGAACCGATCCCCCGCGCTTAGAATTCCGCGGTCTGCGGATAGCGGGGGAAGGGTATCACGTCGCGGATATTGGTCATACCCGTGATGAAGAGCAACAGGCGTTCGAAGCCCAAGCCGAAGCCGCTGTGGGGCGCGGTGCCGAAACGGCGCGTATCGAGATACCACCACATATCCTTGTCGGGAATGTGCATTTCGGTGATGCGGCGTTGCAGTTTGTCGAAATCTTCCTCACGCTGCGAACCGCCGATAATCTCGCCGATTTGCGGGAAAAGCACGTCCATGCCGCGCACCGTCTTGCCGTCGGCGTTCTGTTTCATGTAAAACGCCTTGATGTCTTTGGGATAGTCGGTGATGATGACCGGCTTCTTGTAGTGTTTCTCCACCAAATAGCGCTCGTGTTCGGATTGCAGGTCCACGCCCCACTCCACGGGATAGTCGAACTTGGCGTTGGAGGCTTTGAGCACGTCTACGGCCTGCGTGTAGGTGATGCGCTCGAAATTGGTTTTCAAGATATTTTCCAAACGGCCAATCAATTCTTTGTCGTAGGTGTCGTTCATGAACTGCAAATCGCTCATGCAGTGCTCGAGGGCGTAGGTGGTGAGGTGTTTGAGGAAGTCCTCGGCCAAGTCCATGTTGTCGTCGATTTCGTAGAAGGCCATTTCGGGCTCATTCATCCAAAATTCGGCCAAGTGGCGCGGCGTGTTGGAGTTTTCGGCGCGGAATGTGGGGCCGAAGGTGTAGATTTTGGAAAGCGCCATCGCGCCCAACTCGCCTTCCAGCTGTCCCGACACGGTGAGTTTGGTGGATTTTCCGAAGAAATCCTTGCTGTAGTCGATGCAACCTTCCTTGGTTCTGGGCAGGTTCTCGAGGTCGAGCGTGGTTACCTGAAACATCTCGCCCGCGCCTTCGCAGTCGCTGCCGGTGATGATGGGCGTATGCAGATAGACGAAGCCTCTTTCGTGATAGAACTGGTGCAGGGCGTAGGCCATGGCGTGACGCAGACGCAACACGCAGCCGAAGGTGTTGGTGCGGGGACGCAGGTGGGCGATTTCGCGCAGAAATTCAAGCGAATGGCCTTTCTTCTGCAAGGGATATTTCTCGGGGTCGGCCTCGCCATAAACTTCGATTTCGCGGGCCTGCACCTCCACGGTCTGCCCCTTGCCCATAGACTTCACCAAATCGCCCTTGACACGCAGGCAGGCACCGGTGTTGATGCGTTTGAGAAGTTCCTCGTCGAAACCTCCGGGATTTTCTTCGGTCTTCAAATCGGCCACCACTTGCAGGTTCTGCACGCAGGTGCCGTCGTTGAGCGCGATGAACGCCACATATTTGTTGCCGCGCTTGGTACGGACCCAAGCTTTTACGGTTACTTCCTTCTTTTCGCCTTCCTGCAGGGACACTTCGAGCAGGTCTTTGATTTCGGTGTGTGTAAGCATTTCCGTCGTTCTTTGATGTAAAACGTGCGAAATTACAAGAAATTTCCTATTTTTACACCATGGTTATTACAGCGCAAAACGTCCTTTTGATTGTCAGTCTTCTGTTGTTCCTCGCCATTCTTGCCGGGCAGACCTCCTACAAATATGGAGTCCCCGCCTTGATTTTGTTCTTGGGCGTGGGAATGCTGGCCGGCTCGGAAGGTATCGGACACATTCAGTTCGACTACGAGAACGCCAGCACCGCACAGTTCATCGGCACCATAGCTCTCTGCATCATCTTGTATTCGGGCGGCTTGGACACCAAGTGGCACGACATCAAGCCTATCTTGGGAAAGGGGGTGACGCTCTCCACCTTCGGCGTGGTGCTCACGGCGGCGTTCATCGGGATTTTCGTGTACCTCATCACCGACTTCACGTGGGCGGAATCGTTCCTGCTGGGTTCGGTGGTGTCTTCGACCGACGCGGCGGCGGTGTTCAACATTCTCAATTCCAAGAAACTATCGCTCAAAAATAACCTCAAGCCCCTCTTGGAGTTCGAAAGCGGCAGTAACGACCCCATGGCCTTTCTGCTCACCACGCTTTTCGTGGGAATGCTGGGTATGCAGTCGCTCTCGGTTTGGCAGGCCATTCTGACGCTTGTATGGCAACTTTCGTTGGGTGCGGTGTTGGGTTTTGTGATGGGCAAGGCTTCGACGATTTCCATCAACCGTATCAAAATCGGACATTCGGGGCTCTATCCCGTGTTGGTGCTCGCCCTTGTGTTCCTTACGTATTCCATTACCAACGCTTTCGGCGGCAACGGCTTCTTGGCCGTGTATATCTGCGGTATCTTCGTGGGTAACAAGAAGGTGGTGCACCGTCAGACTATCATGAGCAGCTTCGACGGTTATGCGTGGCTCATGCAGCTGGCGCTCTTCCTCACGCTCGGGTTGTTGGTCTATCCGAGCCATGTGTGGAGCGTGAAGTGGACGGGCTTGTTGATTTCGGCGTTCATTATCTTGGTGGCCAGGCCGTTGGCGGTGTTGCTCTGTCTGTTGTTCTTCAAGAAGACCGATGCGAAGAGTTTGGTGTTCATTTCGTGGGTGGGCCTGCGCGGGGCGGCGCCTATCGTGTTCGCCACCTATCCGCTTTTGGCGGGCGTGGCGGTGGGCGATCAGGTTTTCAGCCTCGTGTTCTTCATTTCGTTCCTGTCTATGGTGCTGCAAGGCAGCACTATTCCTTGGCTGGCCTACAAGCTGCACTTGGCGATAAGTCTGCCGCCTTCGCTGTTGGCGAGGCGCGACTTGGACACCAAGACGGAAATGATTGAAATCGTTGTTCTTAAAGGTTCTCTTTTGGACGGAAAGAAGTTGGTGGACGCCAACTTGCCCGACGATGTGCGCATCACGATGATCATGCGCAAGGGGGAATATATCGTGCCTTACGGTCAGACTTGTCTTGAACCTCGCGATCATCTTTTCATTCTCTGCAAGAATCCCGAAGAGGTACGGCAGTTCTTGGAATAAAGTGTTATGCGCCTGCTTCGCGCAGAAATTGCATCATCTTGGCCATGGCTCTGCCTCTGTGGCTGATGCGGTCTT
>CAMWVZ010000081.1 GCA_947177845.1 uncultured Bacteroidales bacterium
AGGCGTACCATGATGTCGTAGCCGGCCAACTGCGCGCCCACCATATAGTCGCATTCCATGCCCTCTTTCTTCAATACATGAAGAATCATGGCCGTAACCGTGGTCTTTCCGTGGCTTCCGCCTATCACCACGCGCTTCTTATCCTTGCTTTGTTCGTAGAGGTATTCGGGATAGGAATAAATCTTGAGGCCGAGTTCCTTGGCGCGCAAGAGTTCGGGATTGTCCTCGCGGGCGTGCATACCGAGAATCACGGCATCCAAATCCGGGGTAATCTTTTCGGGATGCCAGCCTTCGTCGGCGGGCAGGAGGTTGTAGCGGGCCAAACGCGAACGGGCGGGTTCGAAAATCTCGTCGTCCGAACCGCTCACTTCATATCCTTTCAAATGCAACGCCATGGCAAGATTGTGCATCGCGCTGCCTCCAACGGCCACAAAATGTACTTTCATCGCTCTGTTCCTTTACTTCTTACTTCGGATAAAATTCCCGTATTCTACAATCTTCCCCGCAACGTCATCACGCGATTCACGATGCCTTCCACATTGAGGCCGTAGAAATCGAGCAGCTCCTGCGGCTGACCGCTTTGGCCGAACTGGTCGTTCACTCCCAGCATTTCCATAGGCGCCGGATATTTGTGAACCAAGAGCTGTGCCACGGCATCGCCCAAACCACCGTTAACCTGATGTTCCTCGCAGGTGAGGATGCAACCGGTTTTCCGCACCGAACGCAACACGCATTCTTCGTCCAAAGGTTTCAGCGTAGCCATATTGATAACCTCGGCATGCACGCCTTTTTCATCGAGCACCGAAGCGGCTTCCAGAACGGGCCACACCAAATGCCCCATGGTAATGAGCGTTACATCGTTTCCTTCGCGCAACACATAGCCCTTTCCGATTTCAAACTTTTGGTCGGCGGGCGTGAAATTAGGCACGGTGGGGCGTCCGCAACGCAGATAGACGGGGCCTTCGTGCTTGGCCACGGCCACCACCGCCTGCACGGCCTGATTGTAGTCGCAGGGGTGCACCACCGTCATGCCGGGCATCATGCGCATCATGCCGAGGTCTTCCAACGCTTGGTGGGTGGCGCCGTCCTCACCCACGGTAAGACCGGCGTGAGGCGCGTAAATCTTGACGTTGGCGCCTGTGTAGGCCACCGACTGACGGATTTGGTCGTAGACGCGGCCGGTGGAAAATTCGGCGAAAGTGCCGGTGAAAGGTATCTTGCCCGCCACCGCCATGCCTGCGGCGATACTGATCATATTGGCTTCGGCGATGCCCACTTGGAAGAAACGTTCGGGATAGGCCTTGGCGAAAGCGTCCATCTTGACCGAACCGGTGAGGTCTGCGCAAAGAGCCACCACCTGCGGAAGTTCCTGCGCGGCAAGCATCAGGCCGGCTCCGAATCCGGAGCGTGTGTCTTTTTTCTCTGTGTAGGAATAAGGATTCATCTGTCTTGTTTTTTTACAAATTCACGCTTACCGAGCCTCCGGGCGTAAGCACAAAAGTTTTCTCGCGGGTGGCGGAGGTACGCAGGTTGTATTTGGAACGGTTCACGGCGCGGTACGTGCCGGGGCGTAGATAGAGCGTCTCTGTCTTCTTCTTGTTGTCGAAGGAATAAACCAACTCCTGACGGCCGTCTTCGTGCAGCATATACAGACTTCCGTAGCCCTCCACGCCGCGGTTGAACGCCAAAATGCCCAACATCGGCAATTCCACGGTGGTGGTCTTGTCGGCATCTATCTTCACGCCTTTCAGCTTTACCGGCGGAACGGTGAGGATATCCACATCGTAGGTGCCCGCCAAGTAGCGAGCCTGCGTGTTGACATACTGCACGTTCACAATATCCGTGGATGCGGGTTGACGCACCACGCAGGGAATGGAGCCCGCCACCGAAGCGCGGGAACCTTTCATCGACACCGCCAGATTGCCTTGCACGGCTTTCATGGCTATGAGGTTGTGCCGCCCCGTGTGGACGGCTATCGAATCCATACGCAGCGGGGGAAATGTATTCACCTGCAAATCGTAGACGTGAAGCGGGTCGAGCGTGAGGGTGTCGGGACGGCCGTAGTAGTCTAACGTATGCACGTAGTTGTAGAGCACATCGCCCGAAACATGGTCGTAGAAAGTCATGTTGAGATTGCTCACGGTGGGCAGTCCGTCCGCGTCCAAGAGGTTCACCTGCGCCGTGGTGGAGTTGAGCGCCTGCGAAATCACAATCTCGAACGCCCGCACGAAATCTTCTTCGTTCGAAGCGTCGAAATATTCGCCCACGCAATAGAAATCGTGCGAGAAATCCTTGCCGATTCCGATGATGAACGGCTTGAGGGCGATGCCTTGTTTTTGCAGGTAGCGGGAGGCTTCACAAGGGTCGCCTCCGCATTCTTCTATGCCGTCGGTAACGAGGATAATGAGGTTCCGGCAGTTATCGCAGGGAGGGAAATCCTTGGCCGCCTCGGTAAGCGAATACGCGATAGGCGTGGCGCCTTTCGGCACCAAGCTTTTGATGACATGGCTTATCCGCTTGCCGTTATTCGGAGCGAAAGGCACCTCCAGCTTGCTGTCGTTGCAGTCCAAGGGAGGGTAATGGCTCTGGTGTCCGTAGACACGCAAGGCCAACTGCACGTTATCCACCATGCTCAGGGAGTCTACGATTTCCGCTATCAGCCTCTTGGATATCGTCATTTTGGAAGCGCTCTGCCAACGGGCGTTCATCGAGTTGGAGGCATCGTAAATCAACAGAATGCGATTGAGGGGTTTGTTCGATACGCTTTCCTGCGCCTGCACGGAACGGCAGGACAAGCCGCCCCATACCGCCGCCAAAACCAGCAGTATCCGCATCCCTATTTTCATATCTTTTATAGCGCCGTTCATCGCTTAATAATCTCCATATTGCGTGGTGGGAAGTTGCGCGAGCGCCGAGGCGGCCTGTTCGTCGTTGGGTGCCGAACCATGCCATTTGGCCAGATTCGTCATGAAGTCCACCCCATGTCCCATTTCGGTGCGCATCACAATCATCACGGGCTTGCCCTTTCCCGTGCGTGCCTTGGCTTGCGAAAGAGTTTCCTTCACCGCTTCGATATCGTTGCCGTTCATCTCAAGCACATCCCAGCCGAATGCCTCGAATTTGGCGCGAAGATTGCCCAAATCCATTACATTCTGCGTATTTCCGTCTATCTGAATGCCGTTGTGGTCCACCACGCTAATCAGGTTGTCCACTTTCTTGGAACCGGCGAACATGGCGGCTTCCCAAATCTGCCCTTCGTCCAATTCACCGTCGCCATGCAGACTGTATACAAGATGCTTGTCACCGTCCATTTTCTTGGCCAACGCCATGCCGATAGCGTTCGACATCCCCTGCCCCAACGAGCCCGAGGCCACGCGGATGCCGGGAAGGTGGTGCGACAAACTGGGGTGTCCCTGCAGGCGGCTTCCCAACTTGCGCAAGGTGCCTAATTCCTGCACGGGGAAATAGCCGGTCCGCGCCAAGACACTGTACCATACCGGAGCGATATGGCCGTTGGAGAGGAAAAACACATCCTCCCCCTTTCCGTCTTGACGGAACGTCTTGGGATTATGCTCCAATACATTGAAATATAACACCGTCATAAAGTCGGCACACCCCAACGAACCGCCGGGATGCCCCGACTTCGAGGTGTGTATCATACGGATAATGTCGCGCCGCACCTGCGTCGCCATGGCCTTGAGCTGCTCTGTATCCAACATATTCTTTGTTTTCTGTCTTCCTCCACAAAATTAACAAACATGCCGCAAAGAAGCAACCCGAAAGGGAAGAGATAGCCGCAATGCACGGCGATTTTGTACTTTTGTGAAAAATTGCGCGTATGATCAGCTTTTTTGTGGCTTTGGGATTATTGGTGGCGGGCTATTTCGTGTATGGGAAATTGGCGGAAAAGGTGTTCGGACCCGACCCGAACCGCCCCACTCCGGCGGTGGAACACCCCGACGGCGTGGATTTCGTGCGCCTGCCTGCTTGGAAGATGTTTATGATTCAATTCCTCGACATCGCGGGGCTGGGGCCCATCTTCGGCACGATTTTAGGTGCCATGTACGGCACGGGCTGCTTTATCTGGATTGTGGTGGGATGTATCTTCGGCGGCGCGGTGCACGACTATATGGCGGGGATGCTGTCCTTGCGCAACGACGGCAGGAATATGCCCGAAATCACGGGGAAATACATGGGCAACGGCATGAAATATTTCAGCCGTGTCATCTGTATCGTATTGATGATTATGTGCGGTACGGTGTTCGTTACCGGTTCGGCGGGACTGTTGAGCAAACTCACGCCCGACCGTCTCGACATCACCTTCTGGAGCGCGGTGATTTTCGGTTATTTCCTCTTGGCGACCCTGCTTCCCATCGACAAACTCATCGGCAAGATTTATCCTCTTTTCGGCGCCTGTCTGCTTTTTATGGCGGTGGGGATTATGGGAGGATTGATTTATCACGCCTGCTTCGCCGCCCCCGGTTCCATGCCCGAATTCTGGGAAGGCCTGCACAGCCTGCAACCTTTGGCGGGAGGAAGTGCGAAACCGATTTTCCCGATGATGTTCATCTCGATTGCCTGCGGGGCGGTGTCGGGCTTTCACGCAACTCAAGCGCCCTTAATGGCGCGTTGTTTCGGCAACGAAAGACAAGGACGCCCCATTTTCTACGGAGCCATGATTACCGAAGGTGTCGTGGGTTTGATTTGGGCGGCGGCCGCCACCTACGTTTTCCATAATCCCGACCTGATGCAACATATCGGCCTCACCTATCCCGATGTGGAAAGTGCGGGCGGGCCTCTTGTGGTGAACGGTCTGTCGCGGGCATGGTTGGGAACCTTCGGCGCAGTTCTGGCCATCATCGGCGTGGTGGCCTGCCCCATTACCAGCGGAGATACGGCCATGCGGGCGGCGCGGCTCATGGTGGCCGAAATGTTCCGCTTCGAACAGAAGAAACTCCGTCACCGTCTGCTCCTTGCCGTGCCTATCTTCGCCGTCTCACTCCTGTTGCTCACGGTCTTCAAGAATCAATTCGGCGTGCTGTGGCGCTATTTCGCCTTCATCAACCAACTGTTGGCCATGTGCACCCTTTGGTTGCTCACGGTCTATCTGTTCCGCACCCGCAAAGGGATGGGCTATGTGATGACGCTG
>CAMWVZ010000082.1 GCA_947177845.1 uncultured Bacteroidales bacterium
GCAAGGCTTTCATCTTTGCTTCATTCAACAATGTGATCATCTCGCTCACCAACAACGCAGGTCAGGTTATCTCGTGGGCGTCGGCCGGTAAAATGGGTTTCAAGGGTTCTAAGAAGAACACTCCCTATGCCGCTCAAATGGCCGCTACCGATTGTGCCAAAGTAGCCTACGATTTGGGATTGCGCAAAGTGAAAGTTTATGTCAAAGGACCGGGCTCGGGTCGTGAATCGGCTATCCGCACCATTCATGGTTCGGGTATCGAAGTAACCGAGATTGTGGACGTTACTCCCCTGCCCCACAACGGTTGCCGTCCTCCCAAGAGAAGAAGAGTTTAATTTAGTTTTACGCATCAAAAGTTTAGAACAAAATGGCAAGATATACCGGTCCCAAATCCAAGATTGCAAGAAAGTTCCAAGAACCTATCTTTGGAGCCGACAAGGCGTTGGAAAAGAAAAAATACGCCCCCGGTCAGCACGGCCAGAACAAACGTCGGGCCAAGCTTTCCGAATACGGCACTCAGTTGCAAGAAAAACAGAAAGCCAAATATACCTACGGTATTTTGGAACGTCAGTTCCGCAAGATTTTCGCCCAGGCCTCGCGTAAGTCGGGTATCACCGGCGAAAACCTGTTGCAGTTGCTGGAATCGCGTCTGGACAACGTGGTTTTCCGTATGGGCATCGCTCCTACCCGCAGCGCGGCCCGTCAGTTGGTCAACCACCGTCACATCACGGTGAACGGCAACGTGGTGGGCATTCCCTCCTACCAACTGCGTCCGGGCGACATCGTGGAGGTTCGCGAGAGATCCAAATCGCTGGAAGTGATCGTAACCTCGCTCGAAGGCCGTTCGCATCCCTACAACTGGATCGAATGGGACAACAAGAGCTTGAGCGGTAAGTTCCTCGCTTATCCCGAACGCGAAAACATTCCCGAAAACATCAAGGAGCAACTCATCGTTGAATTGTACTCCAAGTAGTAGTTGAGGGAACGGGTTCAAATTATTAAAAACAGACACTAATGGCTATTTTAGCTTTTCAAAAACCGGATAATGTAAACGTGCTTAGCTTGGACGACAAGAAGGGTGTATTTGAAGTGCGCCCCTTGGAGCCCGGTTACTCGGTTACTATCGGAAATGCCTTGCGCCGGATTCTGCTCTCTTCGTTGGAGGGATTCGCCATCACTTCCGTGAAAATCGAGGGCGTTGACCACGAGTTTGCGTCTATCAAGGGAGTTATCGAAGATGTGACGAACATCGTGCTCAACCTTAAGCAAATTCGTTTCAAACAGCAAATCAAGAACGTCGACCACGAACAGATTCACCTGACCATTTCGGGCAAGGATGTGTTCAAGGCCGGCGACCTCGACAATGCCTTGAACGGATTTCAGGTGCTCAATCCTGAATTCGAGATCTGCCACATGGAACCGAGCGTGAAACTGTCGATGGACTTCACTATCGACAAGGGGCGCGGCTGGGTTCCCGCCGAGGAGAACAAAACGCCCAACGCGCCTATCGGCACTATCGCCATCGACTCCATTCACACCCCTATCAAGAACGTCCACTACGAAACCGAAAACTTCCGTGTGGAACAGAAGACCGACTACGAGAAGTTGATTCTGACGATTCTTACCGACGGGTCTATCGCGCCTAAGGAAGCGTTGAAGGAAGCGGCGAAAATCCTCATCCAGCACTTCATGCTTTTCTCGGACGAGAAGATTTCGTTGGACGAAACCAAGGAAGTGGCCGAAGAGGACGACTTTGACGAAGACGATTTGCATATGCGTCAGTTGCTCAACACCAAGCTCACCGATATGGAATTGTCGGTGCGGGCGTTGAACTGCCTCAAGGCCGCCGAAGTGGAGACGCTCGGCGAATTGGTCGCCTTCCCCAAGTCCGACTTGCTTAAATTCCGCAATTTCGGCAAGAAATCGTTGACGGAACTGGAGAATTTGGTCAAGTCCAAGAACTTGGATTTCGGCATGAACGTGGCCAAATACAAATTGAATAAATCGGAAAAAGACGAAGAATAATTACGACCATGAGACACGGAAAAAAATTCAACAAACTCAGCAGAACGCATGCCCACAGACGCCAGTTGTTGTCGAACATGGCTTCTTCGCTTATTCTGCATAAAAAGATCAATACCACTTTGGCCAAGGCGAAAGCTCTGCGGGTTTATGTAGAACCGCTGCTCAACAAGGCCAAGGAAGACACCACGCACTCGCGCCGCGTTGTTTTCAGCTACCTGCAAAACAAAGAGGCCGTGACCGAGCTTTTCCGCGAGATTTCGCAGAAAATCGCGCAACGTCCCGGCGGCTACACCCGTATTCTCAAAACGGGCTACCGTGTGGGTGACAATGCCGAAATGGCCATTATCGAGCTGGTGGACTACAGCTTGAATCCCGGCACGAAAGGCAAGGAAACCAAGGCCAAGAGCACGCGCCGCGGTGGTAAGAAAGCCACGGCCGCCAAAACCGAAGAAACGGTTGCGGAAGCTGCTCCTGCTACGGAAGAGCCCGCCAAAGCTGAATAAAGCGCCAAGGCTGAGTAAGCCTGTCTGCTGGCTATTAAAAGAAAAAGGGAAAGACGATTGTCTTTCCCTTTTTTTTGTGTCTATCCCCTTTCCTTGGGGATTTTTTTCTTCTCTAAATAAAAAAGTATGATGTTAAAATCTTGTTTTTCTTTTTAACTTTTATTATTATAATACAAAAAGAGGAACTGATGGAAATGTGGGCTCAATGCCCCGGGGATGCGTTCCAACACCCTAAAAACAGCCCTGATATTATAATAATAAAAGTTACTGATATACAGAACATTAATTTTGCATACACGTCAAAATCTCCTATATTTGCGCCATTGAAAAACAAAACCATTCACAACCTTAAAATCAAAATACAATGAAAAGAATGTTTAAAATAAGCCTGTTGGGCTTATTGGCACTTGGACTGACAACCTCGTGCGAAGATGAAAACAAAAACAAGAACGAGAACAATGAAAACCTCCTTGACATAGAGGTGGTGTATGTGGAAGGGGGCGAGTTCGAAATGGGCGCCACCGACGAGCAAGGCGAAGATGCGGAATACAATGAAAAACCGGTGAGGACAATTAAGTTGAATTCTTACTCTATCGGAAAATATGAAATAACGCAGGCTCAGTGGAAGGCCGTAATGGGTACAACCGTGAAAGACCTTCAGAAGAATGCCGCATGGGATGACGGTATCGTTGGCGAAGGCAATAATTATCCGATATACTACGTAAGCTGGGATGATGCACAGGAATTCTGCAAGCGATTGAGCGAAAAAACCGGGAAAAACTATGTATTGCCGACCGAAGCGCAGTGGGAATACGCCGCACGGGGAGGAAACAAGAGCAACCACACGAAATATGCTGGCAGCAACGACCCCGAAGAAGTGGCATGGCATGTGAATAACTGCGACCTTACAACGCATCCGGTGGGCGATAAAAAACCGAATGAGTTGGGTATCTATGATATGAGCGGGAATGTATGGGAGTGGTGTTCGGACTGGTTCAGCAGATACAATGCCGACGATACCGATAATCCGCAGGGGCCTGCAAGTGGCGCCGGGCGGGTGGCCCGCGGCGGCAGTTGGTACCACCCTGCCGTCAACAGTCGCGTGGCGGCTCGGAATGGCGGAGCTGCGGACACTCGCTTCAGCATGATGGGCCTCCGTGTCGTCCTTCTTCCGTAAATTCGGTCAAAGATACCTTCCCCTCAAACCATAGCGACCCGTCAGTGGCCATTAGTATAGTAAAAGAGCAGTCTTTCGACTGCTCTTTTACTATATTCCATTTTAAGCACTAAAGACAGTGCACAACTCTTTTATCCGAATAATTCAGAATGTGAACCTAGGCGCACCAAGTCTATTTGGTCGGTATTAGGGTCAAACCATATCAGAAGAAAATCTCCCTCTATATGGCATTCCATATGGCCTGCGTAATTGCCCGTCAACAAGTGTGGACGATAGGTTTCCGGTATTGCAGACTCGTTCTTTAGAAAATTCAGTATTTCAAATAATTTCTTTACTTTCTTGGGATTGTTACGGAACCGCTTGTAGTCTTTCTTAAATTGGGAGGAGGCTTTCAGACTTTTCATAATCCCATTGATTTTTCCATTGCCTCAACAGAAGAAAGGTCAAGTTCCGGTTCGTTGCGCAAAACTCCGCTTTCCACTTCTTTCATGGCCGCAAGTGTTGTAGCGTTAGGCGCACGATAGGCGGCCTCCAAAAGAACGGTTTCGACATAATTATTGAGACTACGGTTCTGCCGTTTGGCAAGTTGTTTCAGTGTATCAATAAGTTCTCCCGAAAGACGGAAACTCTGATTTCTCTTTACAGCTATCTGCATATCCATATTACTTTGTGTTATAAAACCACTACAAATGTAATACATCTGCATTGATTTTACAATACAACCTCATAAATTGGCTTTATTCTGAAACGCAAACAACGCGGAAGCCGATGTTGGTGGAGCTGAAGGTGGGTGTGGGGGTGGCGCGGTAGGCGACACGGCAGCGGAAGGGTTTGTCGATATAACTGCCGCCGCGGGCTACGCGGTAGGGACTGGTGGGCGCGCCCGTGGGGTTGTCGGTATCTTCGGGGTCATACAAATCGTAGTTATCCGAGCAATATTCGTAGACATTGCCGCTCATATCGTAAAGACCCAATTCGTTGGGCTTCTTGAGGCCTACCTTGTGCAATCTCCGGACGGTATCCGCATACGACCAAGCCACCTCGAGCAGACTATCGCTTCCGCTGAATCGGCCGGGCACGTCCTTGCGGCCGCCACGGGCGGCGTATTCCCATTGGGCTTCGGTGGGAAGCGCGTATTTCTTGCCCGTGCTTTCGCTCAACCTTTCGCAAAAGGCCGTGGCTTCCTTCCAAGAGATGTAGTACATCGGGAAATCGGGGTCCTCCTCCGAGATGCCCAAATCAAGCTCCGCCTTGCCCCATTGTTCGCGGACATCGGTTCCCATGACACGCTCCCATTGCTCCTGCGTTATCACAAACTTGCCGATATAAAAGGAATTCACCCTGACATCGCGCACCGGCAGTTCGTTGTCCTGCACCTCGTCTCCTTGGTCTTCGGTACCGCCCATCTTGAACGTGCCGCCCTCCACATA
>CAMWVZ010000083.1 GCA_947177845.1 uncultured Bacteroidales bacterium
AGAAGTAGGCCACCAAAAGGTATTTGTAGAAATGTTCCAGATGATAAGGATTCAGGAAACGGTTTTCGCTGTTGTTGGAAACCGAACCCAACAGCTCCGCCTTCGTTTTCTTGTCGAGCGAACGGTAGCTCAGTTTCAAGGCATCGTTGGAGTTTCCGCATTCATCCCATAAGGAATACGCTATATAACGTCCGTCTTCATACACCAAGGCCATGCGGCCCACCTTCACTTGAAAACGCTGGGCGAAGTCGGCAAAGAAATAGGCTTGCCCCACGCCGAAACCGGGATTGTGGGCGCTGCCGGAGGAACCCCAGATGCGTCCGTCTTCCAGTTGCACGAAAAATCCCATGTTCTTATTCGTGTAATCGAGGATGAGGCGCGTGCGTTGCCCCACCCAAAACACACCGTGCTGGGATTTATTCAACAAACCCCTGTAACCATGCGAATATAGGCCGCGTTCGCGGATTTCACCACGGAGAATAAAATGACTGCCCTCGGCTTGAGACCGGGGGCAGTTGAAGACAAGGAGGGTCAGCAGACCTATCCCTGCAAGAATTTTTTTTGTCAAGAAACCCAGTTTTATCGGATGTCAACCAATTCGATTTCGAACACAAGGGTGGTGAAAGCGGGAAGATCCTCGCTCACCGGACGCGGACCGTAGGCCAAGTCGAAGGGAATAATCACCGTGGCCTTGCTGCCCTTGTTCATCTTGAGCACCGCCATATCGAAGCCGGGAATCATCTGACCCACACCGGCACGGAACGTCATGGGTTCGTAGGTACGGCCGGGCATGAGCATGTCGTTGGCCTTGGCGATTTCTTCGAGGTTGGTGTCGAAGATTTTGCCGTCCAGACGTTTGCCTACATAATTCACCGACACTTCCTGACCTTGTTCCACCACTTTGCCCGTGCCTTTCTTGGTCTGAATGAAATACAAACCGTTTTCGTCGGGTTGCGCTGTGAGGTTGTTTTCGGCGAGATATTTCTCGATGGCGGGCGTTTCGTTCTGACGGGCTTCGGCCATGGCGAGCATCTCTTCCTGTTGCAGTTCTTCTTCGGTGTAGAGTTTATTCACCTTAATCGAATAAACCATATAGTCCTTCACGAAATCGGGCATACCGCCGCCCATGTATTTGACAAGCGAATCCACGGCTACATAGAACACCGCGCTGTCGCCTTCGTGCAGTTTGAGGAAGCCTTCGTTGAGGTCGCCGGGATAGATCGATTCGGAAATCTGGAAGATTTTTTCGGATTGATCCAATGCGAAGAGCACCGAGTCGCTGCTGGAAAGCGTGAGCGTGCCTTCGATGATGTCGCCCATTTGAGCGGCACGGCCATTGCCTTTTTCCAAGATTTTATACTTCAAACCGTTTTCGGTCTTCGTGCCGCAGGCGCTGCATACCAACAGCGTCGAGGCCAACATCATTCCTAACCAAAGAGTCTTTTTCATTGTTTTATGCTTTTTAAATTTTAATCGTTTCCGACTGCGTGCAAATTTCGTTAAATTTTGGGTTCCACCAAAACCTCCACCACCTCGAGGTCGTAGAGCAGGGTGGCGCGGGGCGGTATGTCGGTGCCGTTGCCCGAGAAGCCGTAGGCTAAATGCGAGGGCAGGATGAAGCGGGCCTTGTTGCCTTTCTTGAGCATTGTCAACGCCTCGGAAAGGCCCGCCGTCATTTCGCTCTTCCCTAAAATCCATGTGCGGGGCTTGTCTTCCGTATATTCTTCAAGGAGCGCACCGTTCAGAAGCCGCAATGTATAGACGGCTTTCACGGCATTGCCATATTCCACTTCCGGCGCACCTGCGGGGGCTTCCCCGTAGATTTCGTACCACAGCCCCGTGCCGCTCTGTTGCATGTCCCAACCGCTCCGCGCCACAAAAGCTTCGATACTCTCCATTTCCTGTTTCACCGAAATGGCCTGTGCGGCGGTAAGGTCCACCTGTTGCGGGCGGGCGGCCGCGCCGGCCTGCTCCACGCGATACACCTTGCGGCAACTTGTTGTGCCTGCCGCCAGCAAGCAGACCGCCAGAAGCGCGGCCGCCCGCCCGCTCCACATCACAAATTTCCTATGCTTATTCAAAATCTTCGGGGAGTAGGTGAGGTTCGATATGTTCTTTATAAAACTGCGGCAACACGGCTTCGAACTTGGCCAGCACAGCTTCCAAGGATTCGGTGGACATGGCGCCCGCCGCATTCTTGTGCCCGCCGCCGTTAAAGTGTTCCTTCGCAAAGATATTCACATCGACACCTCCTTGCGAACGGAACGACATGCGCACACGCGAATCGCGTTGCGTGAAGAAAGCCGCGAACCGTATGCCCGCGATGCTCAGGCCGTAGTTCACGATTCCTTCGGTGTCGCCCGACTGATAGTTGTATTTCCGCAGTTCGGCATCGCTCAGATACATATAGGCGGTGTGATATTCGGGCTTCACAATCAATCGTTCACCCAAACAACAACCCAACAGGCGGGTGCGGCTCTCCGAGAAATTGTCGAAGATGCGCTGATGCACCTTCACCGTGTCGAGACCTTTGGAAATGAGGTCGGCAATGGCGGAAAACAACTCCTGATGCGCGCAGGAATAGCTGAACGAGCCTGTGTCGGTGCTGATGCCCGCATAGAGGCATTCGGCCGTGTGCACGTCGATGCGCGAGGGGTCGAGTTCGGCTTGGAACACGTGGTAGAGCAGTTCGCAGGTGGAGCTGACCGTGGTGTCGGAGAAACCCAAGTCGAAATCGCTCCATGTCGGTTCCAGATGATGGTCGATGAGGATGCGCCGCACCTGTTTGGCACGCAACACGGGAGCAAGGGCTTCGGTGCGTCCCAAACGATTGAAATCGAGTACGCAAAGCAGGTCGCAAGCCTCCACCATACGCTTCACCTCCTCGGGGTGGTTGGCGAAGTTGCGCACCTTGCGGTCGGTGTCCATCCACAGGAGGTTGCGGGCGCAACCGTTGGGATAAATCACCGAAGCGTTCTTTCCCGAAATCTTCAGGTAGCGGTATAACGCCTGTGTGGAGCCCACCGCATCGCCGTCGGGGTTCTGATGCCCCACAATCAGGATGTTTTGCGCCTCGTCAAAAACATTCTTCAAGGTCAATTTCTCTTGGCCGGGTTTGTGGTAAACCTTGCACGAAGGCCGGCCGGGCAGTTGAGTAAAAGAAATTGTGTTCATAACTTGCAGATTAAGACCAATCGCCTTCGCCGAGATTGTCTCCGGGTTGGGGTGAAAACGCCGCGCTCAAGGGCGACGACCCCAAGCAGAGGTGCAGTTTGCGGGCGGTATCTTTTTTGAAGTCTTCTTTCTCGTTGAGGTTTACCATGAGAAAAAGAAGCTTGACGTAGTCTTGCAGGGCTTGCAGGGTATTGCAAAGCTGAATCTGTGTTTTCTGCGAGAAAACCGGTTCCAAGTCCATGCGGTGCACCATGGCGCCGCGTTGGGTGATGTCGATGCAGAAGCGCACATCGTCTTTGTTGGGCAGGGAAATATCGGTGGTGCAGGCCAACAGGTTCACAATGGGCAGGTTGAAGAGGAACACGGGAATTCGGTTGCGTTGCGCCAAGTAGTGGTAGACCAACGCCAACGCCCGCTCGTTGCCTTGCCGTCTGTGCAGGAGATTGGGCAGGAAAAAGTCGGCGAAACTGTAGGCTTCGGTGAGTTTCTTGCCTAACGAAAACCCGCAGATGTTGAAGAAGAAGTTGTTGTAGCGGGCGAGGGTATTGCGCAGGTAGGTGGACGAATCGAGCAGCTGCCAGCCGTCGCCGAAAAGACTGTTGAAGGCGTCGCGCACCTCCGTCCATTCCAAGTTGGGGTAAAAAGCTTTGGAAATCAAGTAGAAGCCGCGCAATAAATCGGGCTCCTCCTCGGCTTTCCATGCCGTGAGTTCGCGGCAGACGCCGTCCACCCGCAGGGTGTTGAGCAAATCCTGCAAGCGTTGGCATTCCACCTCGTCCGTGGCATGGCGCAAAGCTTCGTCCACGAAAGGAATGGCCTCGTCGCCCACTTCCAGCAAGGCTTCACGGAATTTTCCGTAAAACTCCGGATCGGGTTCGTTCATCATCCCCACCAAAGCCCGGATGTTGTTTTCTCGGCTGCTATCGCTCATGACGGCTCCGCGCGGAATTATTTGGTAAGACGTTCGGTCACCACCTCAATCAACGACTCCACATAGGGGTGGTAGTCTTTGCTGAAAGTCATGGTGCGGCGGTTGGCAATCAACACGCACACGGTGAGGCAGTTGTGCCCCATGGCGCGCCCCAGTCCGTAGAGGGCCGAGGTTTCCATTTCCATATTGCTGATGCGGTTTCCTTTATAGTCGAAGGTCTCCAAACGTTCGTTCTGTTCGGGGAAGCGCAGGGGAAGGTTCACCACACGGCCCTGCGGAGCAAAGAAACCGGGAGCGGTGGCGGTGATGCCTTTGTGCATGTCGAAGCCCACCTTGTCCATTAAATTCTGCGAGCATTCCACAATATAGGGGTGTGCGAAGTCGGAGGGCAGTTTCATGTGCGCGTCGAAAGCCTGCATCATCTCTTTCTCGTAGAGGTTTTCGGGCACCACATAATAGTTGAGCAGGCCGTCGAAGCCCAAACCGTATTGCGAAGCGCAGAAGGTGTTTACCTCGTATTCGGCCTGAAAGCTGCCGCTGGTGCCCAAGCGCACCAAGTTCAGGGCGGTGTGTTTGTCCTTGCGCACGCGGTTCTTGAGATCCACATTCACAAGTGCGTCCAATTCGTTGAGTACGATGTCGATATTGTCCGTACCCATGCCGGTGGAGAGGACGGTGATGGGGGTGCCGTTGAGCACACCCGTATGAGTAACCAGTTCGCGGTTCTGCACTTTCACGTCCACGCGGTCGAAGTGGCGCGAAACCACGGGAACACGGCCGGGGTCGCCCACCAAAATCACGTTGGGGGCGAGCTGCTCGGGTTGCAGGCGGAGGTGATAGATGCTGCCGTCGGGGTTGAGGGGCATTTCCGATGCCTCGATAATCTGTTTCATGTCTTCTCCTTTTTCAAAAAACGTAAACTGCGAAGATACGAATATTTATTTTTCAAATTTTTTTTGCGAAAGTTTGCATTTTTAAAAAATCGCCGTATCTTTGCACCCTCTT
>CAMWVZ010000084.1 GCA_947177845.1 uncultured Bacteroidales bacterium
GCCCTGCAGAACGGCGGGTTTCTCGTCCTTCTTGCCGTTTCCCTTGCCCAGCAAGGTGAGGTTCTGCGCCTCGATTTCGGTGACGTAGCGTTTGTGCGAGCCCTCGTTCCACGACCGCAGACGGAGCCGCCCCTCCACATACACCTGACTGCCTTTCCTGAGATACTTCTCGGCCACTTCGGCAAGCCCCCGGTAAAGCACCACCCAGTGCCATTCGGTGTGTTCGACACGTTCTCCGTTTCTGTTCCTGAAAGTCTCGGTGGTGGCAACCGCCAAGCGAACTTTCTTGTTTCCGTTTTCAAAGGTGAATACCTCGGGGTCTTTGCCGAGGTTTCCCACCAAGATTACTTTGTTTACTCCACTCATAATTTTAGGGTTTTTAAATTCACCCTTATAACGTACAGACTCCGATTTTATCGAAGTTTTTTGTGTTAAAAAATGTTAAAATCGTGAAAAAAAGTTGCAATGTTTTTAGGCACAGCGAGTTGTGAAAGCGTTTTTTTGTCCACTTTCCGATAGTCCCCGCTCTTTCCTATCTGTGTGGCGAGCGGGCTGCCCGCCTGCACCTCGTAGAAGAACACGTGCAGGCGGCGGTGGCTCAGCGTCTGCCGGTATTCTTTGAGCAACGTCAGGCCCGCCACAGGTTCGGCGGCCTCTCCGCAGCCCCCCGAATTCTGAGCCTCCGCCGCCTCCCACACAGGCAAATCATACATCCCCCGCCACAAATCGTCGTAGCCGCGTTTGTGCACCCACACGCAGCCCTTTTCCTCTAAATAGAGATAGTGCAGGTTCACCACGGGCAGCACCTCCCGCCGCTTCTTGACGGGCAGCTCGCTCGCCACATCGTGCGCCAGCGCGTAGCAATCGCCCCCAAAGGGACAGTCGTTGGGGTTTGCCTTGCAGAGCGGGTTTTGCGGCGTGCAGGCCAAGGCACCGAACTCCATGAGCGCCTGATTGAAGAGCCCCGCCTGCCGCACATCCAGCCGCTCCTTGAGAATTTCCAGTATTCTTTTGCGGCAGGCGGGGCTCGTGGCCTCCTCGAAAATCCCCTCCAGCCGCGTTATGAAACGGATTACATTCCCGTCCACCACAGGGTAGGGGAGGTTGAAGGCGAATGAAGCGATGGCCGCCGCCGTATAGTCGCCCACGCCGGGCAAGGCACGGATTTGCTCGTAGTTTGAAGGAAATACCCCGCCGTATTCGTCACGCACCACCTGCGCCGCCTTGTGCAGATTTCTCGCCCGCGAATAGTAGCCCAGCCCCTGCCATAATTTCAGCACCTCTTCTTCCGAAGCGTCGGCGAGATGCCTCACCGTGGGGTAATGTTCCACAAAACGAAGGTAATAGGGCTCCCCCTGCACAATACGGGTCTGTTGCAGGATAATTTCCGAAAGCCAGATTTTATACGGGTCGGAAATCCCCCTCCAAGGTAGTGTGCGGCGGTTTTCGCCGTACCAAAGCAAAAGTTTGGACGAGAACGACACAATCATCAATTTAAAAACACAACAAATACAAAATAATACCCTTTGCAAATGTAAAAAAAATATTACCTTTGCCTGCCTTTCGGCAAGGGGAGATGTTTCCCCACGGAGGTAAAGAAAGTTTAATTTAAAAAAAGAGAACAGATATGACAAAAGCAGAAGTAGTGGCTGAAATCGCCAACAAGACCGGAATTGAAAAGGTTACCGTACTGGCTACCGTGGAAACCCTCATGGAAGTGATCAAGGAAAACATGATCAAGGGACACAATGTGTACCTGCGTGGTTTCGGTAGCTTCATCATCAAGCACCGCGCTCAGAAGACCGCCCGCAACATCACCAAGGGCAAGTCGATGACGGTTCCCGCCCACAACATTCCCGCTTTCAAGCCGGCCAAGCCTTTCATGGTTGCCGTGCGCACTTCCGTAAAATAATACGGTTTTAAAGCTGAGGCTTGTTTGATAGAGGTTCCGCCGTAGGCGGAACCTCTATTTGTCGTTTTTAAGATACGGTTGTGAATAAAGAACTCATAGTAAATTTCGCCCCCGAAGAGGTGGTGATAGCCTTATTGGAAGACAAGGCTTTGGTGGAGCTGCACCGCGAGAAGAACAACAACAGACATGCGGTGGGCGATGTGTTTTTGGGGCGTGTCAAAAAGGTGATGCCGGGGCTCAACGCCGCTTTCGTGGACGTGGGGTCCGACAAGGAAGGATTTTTGCACTTTCTCGATTTGGGTCCGCAGTTCCACTCCATGCAGCGCTTCACGGAAGCCGGCATGAAAGGCGATGCGGCGCATCTCGACATATCCGAAGAAAAACTCAAGGAAGACCTTGCCAAGACCGAGAAAATATCGTCGGTACTGCGGCAGAACCAGCCCATACTGGTGCAGGTCACCAAAGAACCCATATCCACCAAAGGTCCGCGCCTCACTTCCGAGATTTCGTTTGCCGGACGCTATGTGGTGTTGATTCCCTTCTCGAATAAAATCTCGATTTCGCAAAAGATAAAGGGCGCGGAGGAACGTTCCCGCCTGCGCAACCTCATGCAGAGCGTGCGGCCGCGCAATTTCGGCGTCATCATCCGCACCGTGGCCGAGGGAAAGAGCGCGGCCGAACTTCATGCCGACCTCGATTCGCTCCTGCACAAGTGGGAGCAGGTGCGCACGCATCTTCTCAACGCCAAGCCGCCCGTCAAGGTGTGCAGCGAAATGGACAAGGCGGTGAGCATTTTGCGCGACTTCCTGAGCAACGATTTCGACCAGATCATCACCAACAATGAGGATATCTACGAAGAAATCCGCTCCTATGTGGGCGTGATTGCGCCCCAGAAGAAAGGCATCGTCAAGCTCTACAAAGACCGCGAGCCTATTTTCGACCATTTCGGGATTTCCAAGCAAATCAAGGCCTCCTTCGGAAAGGTGGTCAACATCCGTCGGGGCGGGGCCTATCTGGTGATAGAACATACCGAGGCCATGCACGTCATCGACGTGAACAGCGGCCATAGGGTCAACGCCGAGCAAAGTCAGGAAGCCAATTCGCTGACGGTGAACCTCGAGGCGGCGGCCGAAATCGCCCGTCAGGTGCGTCTGCGCGATATGGGAGGCATCGTGATTGTGGATTTCATCGACCAACGCGAGGCGCAGAACCGCAAGATTCTCTTCGATGCCATGGTGAAGGCCATGGCGCAGGACCCTTCGCGCCATACGGTATTGCCGCCCACCAAATTCGGCTTGATTCAGATTACGCGGCAGCGGGTGCGTCCGCAGACGCAGGTGGATGTCATGGAAGTGTGTCCGGCCTGCGGCGGCACGGGACAGATTCGGCCCAGCGTATGTGTGGTGGACGACATCGAGCGCGATGTGGAGTTCCTGATAAAAGACACCAACGCCCGCGATTTCTCGATTTTGCTGAGTCCTTACGTGCACGCCTATATGGTGCGCGGCTGGAGGAAATACCAGCGTAAATGGTGGAAGCTCTACCGCCGCTGGATTCGTCTGGACGAAAGCAATTCGCTGGGATTTCTGGAATACAGGTTTTTGGACAGGAACGGGGAAGAAATCAAGCTGTAAGGGCTTCAGCGCAGGACCATGAAAATCACCGTCAACGAAAATATCACCCTTCTCGAGGCTCTGGAAAAGCAGTTTCCCGACAGCAACCGCACCCACCTCAAAAAAGCGATACGTTACGGCTGTGTCCTGCAAGACAGCACCGTCTTGCGCCGCCCGGAATTCCTCCTGCAGGCGGGTTCGCAAATCGAATTCAGAAACTACAAGTCGCGCGAGACTTCGCGCCGCCCCGCCCCTTTCAAGATTCTCTACGAAGACGACTACATGCTGGCGGTGATAAAGCCTGCGGGCATTCTTTCCAGCGGCCGCACCACCGAAAAGATACGCTCCATGTTCGGCATGGTCAACCACTACCTCCAGCAGAAAAGCCGGGGCAGGGAACGCGCCTACACCGTGCACCGCCTCGACCGCGAGGTGAGCGGCATCCTGCTTTTCGCCAAGACCGAAGAAGCCAAATACAACCTGCAGGACAACTGGCAGGACGTGGAGAAACACTACTACGCCTTGGTTCACGACATTCCCGGCAAGGAAAGAGCCACCTTGCAGTCTTTCCTCAAGGAAAACGCCCGGCAGGTGGTCTATTCCGTGCCCGAAGAGGAGCCGGACTCCAAATGGGCCGTCACCCACTATCATGTATTGGATTATTATGGTTGGAGAGGCGAGAAGACCACCCGGCAGAACGCCTTGTTCACTTTGCTCGACGTAAAGCTCGAGACGGGCCGTAAAAATCAGATTCGCGTGCATCTTTCCGATATGGGATGCCCTATCGTGGGCGACCGCAAATACGGTGCCGACCCCAAGGTGAACCGTCAGGTGCGCCTGTATGCCTATTCCATCCGTTTTCCGCACCCCATGCAGGAAAGGGCGGTGAAGTTGGAAATGCCCTTGCCCGCAAGTTTCACCTATGTTACCCCGCAAACCGAGTATTGATATGGAAAAAAGACCGATATTCACGGGAGCGTCTTTCAAGCGTGTGGTTCCCGAGAAGAAAACCAAGGCGAGACTGTATCTGGAACGGTTTTCGTTCGGCCGTCTTTTTTTCAATTTCGCCGACATCAAGTTCGTGCGCTTCCTCATGGTGGCCGCCCTCAACACCCTTTTCGGCTGGTGCGTGTTTTCCCTACTGCGTCTTTTGGTCACCGACAACCGCAATATCGCCGCCCTCATCGGGCAGATTATCGGCATCCTCTTCAATTTCAAGACCTACGGAAGCATCGTCTTCAAAAACGGCAAATACTACCTCCTTCCCCGTTTCATAGGCGTGTATGTGGTTATGTATTTCGCCAACATCGGCGGCATGGCCGTGCTCGACTATCTCTTCGAAATCAGCGACTATGTGAATGCGGCCGTGATGAGCATTCCCGTGGGGTTCTTAGGTTTCGCGCTCAACAAACTCTTCGTGTTCGAGCGTTCACAGGAAAAACAGGACAATATGCAGGCTAAGAGCGAAAGTTTCTTGGAAAGTTTCAAGAAAGACAGGAGCAAACTTGTTTTCTATATCCTCTGTGCGTTGGGATTGGTGTTTATGATTGCGGGAAGCGTGGGGGCCGGTATGTCGGGCGACGA
>CAMWVZ010000085.1 GCA_947177845.1 uncultured Bacteroidales bacterium
GATAAGGAACCTTTCGGTGATTGTG
The DNA here is from genome assembly GCA_947177845.1 of uncultured Bacteroidales bacterium. GTDB lineage: Bacteria > Bacteroidota > Bacteroidia > Bacteroidales > P3 > Pullibacteroides. The sequence goes on from CAMWVZ010000085.1 coordinate 26, forward strand.
GCGGTGGCGCGGAACGGCGCTATCGGCAAGGGGGGGGATTTGCTTTGGCATATTTCCGAAGACCTCAAGCATTTCAAGGCGGTGACGGGTGGCCATACGGTGCTTATGGGACGCACCACCTATCTTTCCTTTCCCCGTCGACCCTTGCTAGACCGTTTCCATATCGTATTGTCTACCACGGCTTCCGTGGAGGATTTGCAGGTGCCGGAAGAGCGCCGTGGCGATGTGGTCTGCGTGCGGGATGTGGAAGAGGCTTTGCGGAAGTTGCCCGCCGAAGAGGAAGCTTTCGTGATAGGAGGGGGTAGGGTCTACGAGCAGTTCCTTCCCTTTTGTTCCAAGGCCTATATCACCGAGGTGGATGCCGATTTCGAGGCCGATACGTTCTTTCCCGCCCTCAAGCCCGACGAATGGCAGGTGCAGGAATGTGGCGAATGGCAGACCGATTCTCGCACGGGGTTAAAGTTCAGATATTTGACTTATAAAAGATTGTGTAGCCAATGAAAGCAGACGACCAAGAGAGGAGCCTCTATCCCTTGAAATTCTTTCCTATCTTCAAGGAAAAGGTGTGGGGAGGAGAGAACATACGGAAAGTGTTGGGCCTCAACTACGGCGATTTGCCGAACTGCGGCGAAGCTTGGGTGCTGTCGGGCATGGACGGGGATGAATCGGTGGTGGCCAACGGTTTTTTGGAAGGCAATACGCTCGTCGATTTGGTCGAAGTGTATATGGGCGATTTGGTAGGCGAGGAAATCTACCAAAAATACGGCTTGCAGTTTCCCTTGCTTTTCAAGTGGATTGACGCTGCGCAAGACCTTTCCGTGCAGGTTCATCCCGATGACGATCTCGCCCGCGAGCGCGAGGAAAGCCTCGGAAAGAACGAGATGTGGTTCATCCGCCGGGCCGAACCCGAGGCAAAGCTTGTGTGTGGCTTCAAAGATGGGGTCAATCAGATGCGCTATCTCAAGGCTTTGCAGGAAAATAAAATCGAAAGCGTCTTGAAGACCGCTCCCGTACATGCCGGCGATGTGTTCTATATTCCCGCAGGCACCGTGCATTCTATCGGCAAAGGCATCCTTTTGGCCGAAATCCAGCAATCGAGCGACATCACCTACCGCCTCTACGATTGGAACCGCCCCGGCATGGACGGCAAACCCCGCGAGCTTCATCTTGAACAAGCCCTCAAAGCCCTCCGTTTCAGCGAAAAGGAATATCCCAACGGAGCCCCCGGCCGCTCCGACTATCACGCCCATGCCAACACAACCACCCCTTTGGTCGACACGCCCTACTTTCAGACCAACTACCTTCCCCTGATGCAAGGCATAGAAAAGGATTTCACGGGCCTCGACTCTTTTGTGGTGTATATGTGCGCCAAAGGTGCGGCGGTAATCAAGGCCGACGGCAAGGCGGTGGAAATCAAGCAAGGCGAATTGGTGTTGATACCCGCCATGTGCGAAATCGTGGATATTTATCCCGATACGTTGGGTTGTGAATTATTGGAAACCTATATGGGAGAATAAGATATGAACGTAGACCTGACTTTGGTTTTTTTGGGGCTCATCGTGTTTTCCGCACACGTCTTCGCCTCGCTCTACAACCGCAAGAAGATACCCGATGTATTGTTGCTCATCATCATAGGCTTGATACTCGGCCCTCTTTTCGGTTGGGTCTCGCCCTCCAGTCTGGGTATGAGCGGCCCCGTTTTCGTGGCCGTAACGTTGGTGGTTATCTTGTTTGAGGGTGGCACAAGTCTTTCGTTCAATGTGTTGCAATCGGCATGGAAAAGCACCATGAACCTCACGGTCAGTTGCTTTTTCCTATCCATGGGGCTCGTTGCGTTGGTAAGCTGGCTTTTCGGTCTCGCACCGCTGAGCGCCCTTACCTTGGGTTCCATTCTGGGCGGTACCTCCTCGGCCGTGGTCATTCCCCTGATGCGGATGCTGGACGTGAGCGAGGAATCGCGCACGGTGCTGGTGTTGGAATCGGCGGCCACCGACGTATTGTGTATCGTGTTCACGTTGGCTTTCATGGATGCCATGAAGATAGGGCATCTGCAAGTGGGCAACGTGGTGGGCAACATTCTTTCCTCCTTTATTTTAGCAGGGCTCTTGGGCTTTGCGGGCGCGCTGGTGTGGTCGCGTATCATCACCTCTATCCGCAAATTGCAGAACTCCATTTTCACCACCCCCGCCTTTGTGTTCGTTATCTATGGCGTCACCAATTTCTTGGGTTGGAGCGGCGCGATTGCCGCCATGGTTTTCGGTATCACGATGGCCAATATAGACACGATTAAAAACCGTGTGCTGCTCAGGATTATGGGCGGACAGGGACATAAACTCAACAAAACCGAAATGGTGTTTTTCGGCGAGTTGGTGTTCCTGCTCAAAACCCTCTTTTTCGTCTATATCGGCATTTCGATAGAATTCAGTGATTGGAAGACGCTTTTGGTGGGGCTTATCATCACTTTCGTGCTGTTTTTCGGCCGTATCCTCGTGGCGCGTTTCTTCTCGCCCAAAACGGCGACACCTTTCGATAAAACGGTCATCGCGATGATGATACCCAAGGGGTTGGCCGCCGCCGTCTTGGCCTCCATGCCTTTGGAACTGGGGCTTGCGGGCGGTGAGTTCATCAAGAACGTCACCTACGCCACCATTCTCTTTTCCATTATGTGGGTGTCGCTGATGATACTTTTAGTGGATAAATCGCGCACGGTGCGCCATATTTTCGGCAAGTTGTTAGGCGGTGGCGATTCGGAGAACAGCAATATCTTCGTGAACGATGTGGAGCGCAACGCTTCCGAAGAAGATGACGGAATGGACGACCGCACGCCCTTCTCGTTTATTTCGAAAATGGAAGCCCGTCTCGAGAAAATGAAGAAAAAGGAAGAGACGGAAAATTAGTGGAGCAGTCGCCCTATATCGTTAAAGATTACAAACACAAACAGGATGACAATCAAAATCATCCCCACCATCTGCGCCCCCTCGAGCACCTTGTCGCTCACCTTGCGGCGGGTTATCATCTCGTAGAGCGTGAACATCAGATGCCCGCCGTCGAGGCCGGGAATGGGAATGATATTCATGAACGCCAGCACCAGCGAGAGCATCCCCGTGATATACCAAAAACGGAACCAGTTCCATACCGAACCGTAGACGGAGGCGATGCCGATAGGCCCTTGCAGGGTTTCCCGCGCTTTTTCCTGCCCGCTCATCACCTTTCCTATGCCGCGGATATTCGTCCACAGTAGGTTCAGCGCGTCGGTGGTGCCGTAGCGCAGGGCGCTTCCCATATTGTATTTTTCGTAGGTGTAGGGAAAATCGGTGTAGAAACCGAGAAGACCCAAGCTGTCTGTACAGGCTGCGAGCGCAAGGGTGTCGCCGTCGCGCACGATTTCCATACGGACACTGTCGTTCCGCCGTTTTGCCAGAAATTCCTTGAACTGTCCGAACGAAGGCGCCTCCTTTCCGTCCACGGCAAGAATTCTGTCGCCCGCTTGCAAGCCGGCTCTTTCGGCCGCCGACTCCTCGGCCACATTCTTCACCACGGTGGGGTAGTTGGAGATGTCGAACAACGGAAAGCCCGAGGTGTCGGCGGCCAACTTCTTATAGGTGTCGCCTGGAATGTCGATCCACAGCGTCCTGTCCCCGCGCTCCACCTTCACCGCACCGCCCAGCAACACGCTTTGCGGCAATACATCCGAAAAACGTTGCGGTGCTTTCCCGTGGGTGCCGATGATTCGGTCGCCCGTCTTGAAGCCCAGCGCCCGCCCCGACGGATAGGCGTAGACCCCATAGCGGTTCACCTCCTGCGTAGGCAGATAACCGCCCTGTTTCTGCAAAAGCGCGGTAAAGATGATGATGCCCGCGACAAGGTTCATGAGCACTCCGCCGATAATCACAAAGAAACGCTGCCATGCGGGTTTGCTGCGGAATTCCCAAGGCTGCGGCTCTTTCCTGAGACTCTCCCTGTCCAGCGACTCGTCCACCATGCCCGCAATCTTGCAGTAGCCGCCCAGCGGCACCCAGCCTATGCCGTATTCGGTTTCACCGATTTTAAAATGCAGGAGCTTGAATCCTCCGGCATCGAAAAACAGATAGAATTTGTCCACGCGGATGCCGAACAGACGGGCGAAAAGAAAGTGTCCCAATTCGTGTACGAAAACCAAAAGAGAAAGCCCCAACAGCAATTGTCCTATCATCACGAGCGCGTTCATGGTCTGCTCAATTTAAGTTAAAAAGAAATGCCGGAAGCCACGGTTCTGCGGCAGAAATCCCTTGTGGCCGCATCGGTTTCTTCCAAGACTTCGAGTTGCACTTGTGCGGAAAACGCCACGGTTTCCATGGCCTTCTCTATCAAACGGCCTATTTGGAGAAACGAAATCTTTTCCGCTAAAAACGCTTCCACCGCTATTTCGTTGGCCGCGTTCATGATACACGGCATATTGCCGCCCTTTTCAATGGCGCGGTAGGCGAGGGCGAGACAGGTGAAGGTGTCGGTGTCGGGCTTCTCGAAATGCAGGCATCCCAACTCGGCGAAATTGAGGCGCGGTGTGTTCAGCGCAGGGCGGAAGGGGTAGGAGAGGGCGTATTGAATGGGCAGTTTCATGTCGGGAACGCCCAACTGCGCCTTCACCGAACCGTCGGCGAAAGACACCATGGAATGGATGATGCTCTCGGGTTGTATCACCACCTCTATATCTTCGGGCCTGACACCGAAGAGCCACTTCGCTTCAATCATTTCCAAGCCTTTGTTCATGAGGGTGGACGAGTCTATGGTGATTTTCCGCCCCATAGACCAAGTGGGGTGCTTCAAGGCTTGTCGGGGCGTGATGTTTTCCAACTCGGCGCGTGTCTTTCCGCGGAAAGGCCCTCCCGAACCGGTCAGAAAAATTCTCTCGACAGGATTGAATTGTTCTCCTGCAAGACATTGAAATATAGCGGAATGTTCGGAGTCTATGGGGATTACCGGCACCTTGTATTCCCGGGAGGCCTTGCACACCAGCTCGCCTCCCGCCACCAAGGTTTCCTTGTTG
>CAMWVZ010000086.1 GCA_947177845.1 uncultured Bacteroidales bacterium
CATTTCGGTTATCACGGTGCGGCATGGACGGTGCTTGCCTGCTATGTCGTGCTGAGTGTGATTTCGTATCTGTGGGGGCAGAGATGCTATCCGGTGCCTTATCCCGTCAAACGTATCTTCCTCTATCTGCTCTCGGCGGTGGTGCTGTGCCTGCCCTCCCTGTGGATTTCGTGGCCGTGCGAGGCGCTCAAACTCGCATACGGCGGCGTGGTCTGCATAGGTTTCATCTTGGTTGCGCTGAAGGCGGAACCCGAATTGAAGGGTGCCCTGCGGCGCCGTCCCTGATTTTACGTGTAAATTCCGTATATTCGCGGGCTTATTATGGACAAGAAGAAAAACGACGATACGCCCCGCAAGGGCACCCCTTCGCGCGAGAACGCTTCCCGCCACGCCCGTAAGGGAGGGCCTGTCTGCTCTTTCTGCGGCAAGGAAATCGGTCCTTTCGAACCTGCCGTGCAGGCTTCCGACGGGGCCTGCCTGTGCATGAGCTGCGAGAATCTCGCCCACGGGTATTTCGAAGATATCAGAAAGCAACTGCAGGCGCAGAATGCGCCCGAGACGCTTCCTCTCAAGAAACCGCAGGAAATCAAGGCGTTTTTGGACGAATATGTGATAGGGCAGGACGATGCCAAGCGGATTCTTTCGGTGGCGGTCTACAACCATTACAAACGTCTCAACTACCTTTCCCTGCATAAGGACGGCGTGGATACCGAAATCGAGAAATCGAACATCGTGATGGTGGGGCCCACGGGCACGGGCAAGACCTTGTTGGCGCGCAGCATCGCCCGTCTGCTCAAGGTGCCTTTCTGCATCGCCGACGCCACCGTGCTCACCGAGGCGGGCTATGTGGGCGAGGACGTGGAAACCATATTGAGCCGTCTGTTGCAGGCGGCCGACTACGATGTGCAGCAGGCCGAACGCGGCATTGTCTTCATCGACGAAATCGACAAGATCGCCCGCAAGTCGAGCAATCCCTCCATTACGCGCGACGTGTCGGGAGAGGGCGTGCAACAGGCCCTTCTCAAACTTCTGGAAGGAACCGAATCGCTGGTGCCCCCCAAGGGCGGCCGCAAGCATCCCAACGCCGATATGGTGACCGTGAATACCCGCAACATCCTCTTTATTGTGGGCGGTTCGTTCGACGGCATAGAACGGCAGATAGCCTCGCGTCTGCACCTTAAGTCGGTAGGTTACCGCAAGAGCGAGGACCGTCCCGTGGATTTGCAGGACGACGCGCTTCTGAAATATGTTTCCCCGCAGGATCTGCGGGCCTACGGGCTGATTCCCGAATTGGTGGGACGTATTCCCGTTATCGCGCATCTGGACAACTTGGACCGCAAGACCCTTCTGAACATTCTCACCGAGCCCAAGAACGCCTTGGTGCGCCAATACAGGCAACTCTTCCAAATGGACGGCGTGGAGCTGGAATTCGACCCGGAGGTGTACGAACTGGTGGTGGACAAGGCTTTGGAATTCAAGTTGGGAGCACGGGGTCTGCGCAGTATCATGGAAGTGGTGATGAACGACCTGATGTACGAGATGCCTTCGAAAGACACGGACCATTACCGGGTTACCGTCGATTATGTGCGTGAACATCTCGGCAAGGGCGTTTTCGATAAACTCAAGAACAGCTGATATGAAAAACCTCCTTCGAAGAACGGGAATGCTGCTGTTTTTGTCGGCTTTCGGCCTGAACACGCTTCAAGCCGCGGCCATGGCTACGTCCGAACCGGATTGGTTCCGCAAGGCTTTTCCCGAAAAGTTTTCCGAAGGGCAGCGCAAGAACGGGACAAAAGCCGCTTCGAGGGTCAATATCGTGTACGAAGGACACCGTTACGAATCCTTGGTGGTCTGTGTGGGAGAAAACTGTCTTGTGACCGCCGACCATACCCGCTACGGCACCGGCACCGATATGCGTTACAGCTGGTGGGATGTGGAGGGCGGTACGCCTTTTCTGGAAAATCAGACCACACCCGACTATAACCTCTACTACGCCAAAGAAGGCCGGCACGGTCTTTATGTGGTCGTTACCGACCAAGGCAATGAAATAGGGCGTGATACCATAGATGTTTATGTGGGTACCCGTCCCGTTCCCGCCACCTACACGGTGATACCCGATACGGTCTGCTACGGCATGGAGGCCACGATAGGCACCGAAGGGCAGGGCCGCCACTGGGCATGGAGCACGGGCGGCACCACGCAATACATCAATATCCGTCCCCCCAAGACCACCTACTATCCCTTCCTGCTTTCCGACTATCCGATTGTGGAGTTAGGCTATAAAAATCTGTGCTATGCCGAGGATTCTTCGTGGGTGAAGGTGTTCGATTCCGCCCAGTTTTCCGTCATAGGACCCAACGGTATCTGCGAGGGCTCCACCATAGAACTGCGCGTGGAAAACGGCAGGGACATTCTTTGGAACGGACAGGCGGGCGGTAATGTGAATCGTTTCCCCGTTTATCATGACACCGTGATACAGGTGACGGCCACCGACCGTTATAACTGCCGTGGCAAGCAAAGCAAGGAAATAGGCATGATTGCCTCTCCCGACGGCGAATTGCGGGTATATGTGGACAACGAACCGAGCGACAGCGTTTGCTTGGGCAGGAAAGTGCAAATAGAGGTGCTTTCGGATATGGCCGACCATTTCCTTTGGTTCACCCGCGACACAACGACCGCTATCGAGTTGATACCGAAAACCGATTTCCGCGCCTATTGCGATTTATGGGTGGGGGCTTCGGGCGATTGCAAGACCCGGATTGAGGCCGATATCAGGGTGGAGAACTGCAACCGTGTCTATTTTGCAAGCGGATTTGTCTTAGACGGCCATACCAAGACCTTCGGCCCCATAGGTGTGGAAGACACCGCCCGTCAATACTATTTCGCCGTGTTCAACAGGAGCGGGGAGATGCTCTATTCCACACACGAGTTCTCGCAGGGTTGGGACGGTCGCTTCAAGGGACAATGGGTGCCGCCCGGCGTATATGTCTATGTATTCAGGGAAACCTACGAGCAATTCGAGTGGACCCGCCGCGGCACGGTTTCGGTGCTGCGGTAGGCGTTTCTCCGGTTGCTCTTCTATATTTTATTTCCCCAACAAGCGGAACATGTTTTTCTTGTAGGCTTCCACGCCCGGTTGGTCGAAAGGATTGACATCCATCGCGTAGCCGCTCAAGCCGCAGGCATATTCAAAGAAATAGATAAGCTGTCCGATAGCGTATTCGTTGAGCTGGGAAAGCTGAATGCGCAGCACCGGCACGCCGCCTTCTTCGGAATGTGCCAGACAGGTGCCTTCCTCGGCCTTGGCGTTGACATACGAAAGCCGTTTTCCCGCCACAAAATTCATACCGTCCAGATTGCTTTCGTCCGAAGGTATCTCCACGTGTTTGTCGCAGTTGTCGAGGCTGAGCACGGTTTCCAGAAACAAGCGTTCCCCGTCTTGGATATATTGCCCCAGAGAGTGGAGGTCGGTGGTGAAGCCCGCGCTGGACGGGAACAATCCCTTGTGCTGTTTGCCTTCGCTCTCGCCGTAGAGTTGTTTCCACCATTCGCTCAGATAGAAGAAACGCGGGTCGAAGTTCACCATAAGTTCCACCTTCTTGCCTTCCACACTATAAAGATATTGACGGTAGAGCGCGTATTGGGCTCCCGAATGCCGGGTCCAGTCGATTTGCGCGGAAGTGAGCTTGCGGCATTTGTCTTTGGCGCCCGCCACCAGATCGGTGATGTTCACGCCCGCCACCGCCAAGGGGAAAAGCCCCACCGGCGTAAGCACCGAATAACGTCCGCCCACATTGTCGGGAACCACGTAGGTGGTGTAGCCCTCTTCGTCGGCCAAGGTCTTGAGCGCGCCTTTGGCCTTGTCGGTAATGGCCACGATACGTTTGCGCGCCTCCCCCTTGCCGTATTTCTTTTCCATATGGGCGCGCAGAAGCCTGAAAGCGACGGCGGGTTCGGTGGTGGTGCCCGATTTGGAAATTACGCAGAGGGTATAATCGGTGTTGTCTAAAAGTTCAAGCAATTCGTGGGTATAGTCCTCGCTGAGATGATGCCCGGCGTAAATTACCGTGGGCGAGCCTTTTTTGGCCGCCGAAAGCTGAGGTTTGAGCGCTTCGAGCACCGCGCGCGTTCCCAAATAGGAACCGCCTATGCCCACGCATACGAACACTTGCGATTTGGCGCGGAATTCCTCGGCCTTGGCGAGTATCTCCTGCAAACTTGCATCGGTGATTTCGGCCGGCAGGTTGACCCAGCCCAAAAAGTCGCTTCCCGGTGCGGTGCCTTCCAACAGGTTCTTGTTGGCCTGCTCGATTTTTTCTTTAAGCGGCAGGAGCGCTTCGGGAAAATTACCTTCGACCACTTCGGCAAGCATCTTTCCCGCTTGCAGGCCGAAACCGAAATCCAAACGAAAGACTTCCATAGTTTGATTTTACTTGTAATTTTGCAAAGGTAATCATTTGTTGTATTTTTACCTCTCATTCACAAGTATGTTTGAACCGATAAAAGCGGCCTGTTGGCGGCGGAAATTTAGAAGGAACCTCATGAGCGGGCGTTCCGACCGCGATTTGGATGTGCGGGATGCGCAGACCACGGCGGTGTATTATGCCTACGAAGGAGAAGCCGAATGGAAGCGCCTGCAGGTGTTGTTACAGGAACTTGCGCCCCGTTTCGGGCAAATCCGTATTTTGGTTTCCATACCGGAAAACGGAGAAGGAAAGACCGAGGCGCCCGCCTTGTCCTCGCCATTCGAGACAGGTGTGCTCGGCAAGAATGACTTGGATTTCTGCGGAATGCCCAAAAGAGGGAAAGTCGGATTTGCCGCCGATTTCTTTTCCCGTAAATACGACTTTTTTGTAGACTACAGCCGGGAATACCATGGCTTGGATGCAGCCGTTTCGTCCATGATACGGGCGAAAGTGAAGATAGGCAAGGGAGGAAAATGGGGTGAAAAGGCGCATGATTTCATTCTGGCACCGCAGGACGAGGGCTCGTTTGTGGAGTCCTTCACCCGCACCTTGCAAACCTATCTGCCTGTTAT
>CAMWVZ010000087.1 GCA_947177845.1 uncultured Bacteroidales bacterium
TGCTTGGCTTCGGCCAAAACCTTGTCGGCAAAGTCGCGGTCCTTGAGGCTGGAGGCGTTGATACGCACATTGAGCCAAGCCCCCATAACGGCGCTACGGGCGCAAAGGGCACCCACGGCGGCATCGGTCACCGAATTGGGGTTGCCAATTTCCACCATCGCCTTTACGATGCCGAAAGTCTCGAACGACTTTTTCATCGTGCGGAAAGGCACCTCGATAGCGTATTTGGTGGCTTCCTGAATGGCGGCGGTTCGAGCGGCCTTTTCTTCGTCGGTTTTCTTGGGCAGGCCAAAGGCGTTCATAATTTTATTGAAAGCGTTGGTGTCTTCGTCCACCAGATGCAGAAGCTCGTCTTTGAGCACCTGTCCTTGTTCCGCCCATTTCGAAAATTCTTCCCAACGTTCGTCCCAACCGGGTTTGTGGCTCGACAGATTGGCCACCATAGTGCCCAAGGCAGCGGCCAAGGCGCCCATATAGGCCGATATCGAACCGCCGCCGGGAGCGGGCGATTCGCTGGCCGTTTCGTTGGCAAAACCCGTGCACGTCATATCGACCAACTTCTTTTCCTTGTTGTCGGCCTCCATAACGTATTCGATGATTTTCTCCTCGGGCTTGAAAGGCTTGAGGTCGTCCAACCCCATCGATTTCACCGCAATCTTGATGATTTCGGCTTCATCCACACCCAACGAACGTTCTTGTTTGGCCAAGTAGTACTTGCCCGCGTCAATCAAGCATTTCTTGGGAACCAACCCCACGATTTCCGCGCCCGTTACGCGCACACCCCGCGCGGCGGCTTTGGCGAACACTTCTTCGTAGGCCACATGTACGGGCGTGGTGGAGATATTGGTGATGTTCATCGACACTTGAGCGATGCCGTATTCTTCTATAAACCAACCGATAGCCTTGGTAGCCTTGAGGGTACCGGGAATCATGACGGTATTGCCTTTCTCGTCCTTTATGGGTTTGCCCGTCACCTTGCCGCCTTCGCGTTGGGGACGGCCCTTTTCGCGCACGTCGAAAGCGATGGCGTTGGCGCGGCGGGTGGAAGTGGTGTTGAGATTGTAGTTGATAGCCACCAAGAAGTCGCGGGCACCGATAGCGGTCGCGCCGGCGGTGGCATTGAATTCCACGGGACCGAAATCGGGTTTCCCGTCGGGCGTGGAGAGCTTGTCTTTAAGGCCTTCGTATTCGCCGGCGCGACAATAAGCCAAGTTGCGGCGACGGGGATCGAAAGCGGCGCTTTCGTAGCAGTAGACGGCAATGCCGAGTTCTTCGCCCACCCGCTTGGCAAGGGTGCGGGCATATTCCACGGTTTCTTCCATAGTGATGCCGGCTACGGGAATCAAGGGGCATACGTCGGTGGCGCCGAAACGGGGATGTGCGCCGTGATGCGTGCGCATATCAATGAGTTGCGAAGCTTTCTTGATGGCTTGGAAAGCGGCTTCCAACACCTGTTCGGGCTCTCCCACAAAGGTAACCACGGTACGGTTGGTGGCTTGGCCGGGGTCCACATCAAGCAACTTCACACCTTCGATTTTTTCCACCTCATCGGTAATCTGTTTGATGATGTTCATGTCGCGTCCCTCGCTGAAGTTCGGCACGCATTCAATGATTTTCTTCATATCTGTCTGTTTATTTTTTCTACTCTTTCGGTATCGAATTCAAACTTTAATCTTACCAATCCAACGACTGGTTGATGGAGAAGTGGAAGTGACTTCCGTTGGCCGAAGCATCGCCCGGCACCTCGTCGAAGCCCCAACCCCAATCCAAACCGAACATACCCATGGAACTGAGGAAGAGTCTCACACCCACACCCGCCGATTTATATACGTGAAACGGATTCAAATCGGAGGATTTTCCCCAACTGTTTCCCGCTTCGAAAAATCCCAAGATATAGACCGTTGCCACAGGCGAATTCGAGAAAGGATAACGCGCTTCGAGCGTGATTTTGTCGAAGGCCGTGGCACCCGCCGTAGGCGAAAGCGAATTGTTGGAATAACCGCGCATACCTATCAGCTCGCGGCCGTCCAGACCGAAACCCGTGAGGCCGTCGCCGCCCAAATAGAAGCGCTCGAAAATGGGATAGCCCGTCTTTTTGGTGTAATAACTCATGAAACCCACGCGCAGACGTGCGTGCAGCACCAACTTGGCGATAGGATTGAAATACCAGCCCGCCTTGAGCGTGATTTTGTAGTATTCGAGCCACTTGTAGTGGTCTTCCTTGTTGGCGCTTTTATAGAGGGTGCTGCCGAAGGCCGTGTAGGGCGGCGTGAGTTCGAAGCCTAACGAAATAGTGGAACCCGTGGTGGGGAACATGGCCGCGTCGAGATTTTGCCGTTGAATGGTGAAATTGTAGCGGATATTGTTCGACACCCCGTCGGTGACACCGTTGTCCATGTCGTAGTTCTTCATCTTATACCGCTCGTAACTGATGGATTGGTATAGGGTGAAGAAATCGTCGGGCCATTTGAGACGCTGTCCCAAACCGACAGACGCCCCGTCCACATCCAGTTTTCCATAGCGTTCGTCTCCTTTCGACAAACCGTTCGACTGCATGGAGTGGTTGTACGAAAGACTGAGCGCGAGCGGTTTCTTGCCGCCCAGCCAAGGTTCGGTGAAAGCGGCGGCCACCGACCAATAGTAGGTGCCGTTCGACTGGGCGCGTATGCTCAATTGCTGCCCGTCGCCCGAAGGAAGCGGTTTCCAACGGTCGAGCTTGAACATATTGCGCAACGAAAAATTGTTGAACGAAAGGCCCACCGTACCCACAACCATACCTCCGCCGAAACCGCCCGAAAGCTCGAGCTGGTCGGAGCTCACCTCATCGAGGGAATACACCAGATCGGTGGTGCCGTCGGCATTGGGCATGGGTTGGGGATTAATGGTCTCGTCGTTGAAATAACGCAGCTGACGGAGCGTATTGATGGAGTTGATGATTTCGGTACGGCTGAAAAGCTGGCCGGGCACCGTGCGTAACTCACGCAAAATCACCACATCGTTGGTACGGTCGTTGCCCGTGATGCGGATTTCGTTGAAGCGCGACTGCACCCCTTCCGAAATGCGGATTTCTATATCGACGGTATCGCCGTAGACCTGCGTTTCCACGGGAATGGCCTGAAACATCAGATAGCCGTTGTCGAAATAGAGCGAATTGATGTCGGCACCCTGCGGGTTCATCATCAGGTTGGTGGTGAATTTCTCTTCGTTGTAGAGTTCCCCCTTCTTGATGTTCATCACGGCACTCAACTGCTCGGAGGTATATTTCTCGTTGCCCACGAAGGTGATGTTTCCGAAATAATACGGATCTCCTTCGTAGACCTTCACTTTCACACCCACATTCTTGGAGTCGATGGTGTAGAGAGAGTCGCCCAGCACGCGGAAGTCGCGGAAACCCTCCTTGTTATAGGCGGTGGTGAGAAGTTTGAGGTCTTCTTGAAAAGCCGTGGGAATATATTTGGAGCGTTTCCAAAAACGAAGGGCCGATTTTTGCTTGGTTTCCTTCATGATATGGCGCAACCGACGGTCCGGAAACGCAAGATTTTCCTTGTTGCCCACCTTGCGGAATCCCCGCGCCACTTTCTTCCAGAAATCGAGGTTCGTGGATTCGGGCGTCACCGCGTCGTTCCCCTCAAAATCCAAGTGCGCAATCTTCACCTTGTCTTTCTTGTCCACCTTTACTTGCAGCACGATGCCTCCTCCCGCCGCGGTATCGGCTTTCTTCACCACATTCACCTCGGCGTTCAGATAGGCTTTGTCGAGCATTTCCTGCTTCACCTTCTTTTCCAAATTCCCGATTTTATAGTCGGTGATGATGTCGCCCGGCTTAAGGTCTATGCTTTCCTTTACTTTGTTCACCACGCTTTTGGGAACGCCCGTATAATCGATAGAACTCAGGCGCAGGCGCTCGGACAACTTGATTTCGAGATAGATGCGGTCGCCTTCGATTTGAGTGGCATAAAGGGCGATATCTTCGAAGAGGTTGTATTTCCAAAGTTTGTCGAGCGCCTGCGCGGTGGCGTCGCCCGGAATGCGGATGCGTTGTCCCACGGCCAGCCCCGACATACCCACAATGGCGTTGTTGTCCAAATAGCTCACGCCGCTTACGGCTATGCCTGCAATCTGATATTCGCGGGAATAGGTATAGGAAATGACATCTTCCTGCGCCTGCGCCCCATAAGGGAAAAACCCGAACAGCCCAAAGAGCGATATGGGGAGAAATGCCTTCAAAATCTTACTCTTCGCGCTCTTCACTTCTTAGGCTTTATGAGGGTTTTCGCTATGTATCTTTCCGAAACGGCGGTCTCTTTGCTGAAAATCCGCCACGGCCCCGTAGAATTTCTCTTCGTCGAAATCGGGCCAATACACGGGCGAGAAATACAATTCGGAATAGGCTATCTGCCAAAGCAGGAAATTACTGATACGCTGCTCTCCGCTGGTGCGGATCAACAGGTCGGGGTCGGGCATGAAAGCGGTGGCTAAATGCCTGTCCACGCAGGCGGCGTCGATTTGTTCGGGAGCCAAGGTTCCCGCCTTCGCTTCTTCGGCCATCTGCCGCGCGGCGCGTACCAACTCCCAGCGTGCGCTGTAACTGAGGGCAAGCACCAAATCCATTTTATCGTTGGCGGCGGTTTGGTCCAAGGCTTCCTGCATGGCCGCCCGCACTTCGGGGCTAAAAGCATCGGTCTGCCCGATAACACGCAGACGGATGCCGTTTTCCATAAACAGCGGCATTTCGTTGTGCAGGCACTTCACCAAAAGACTCATCAAGGCCGAGACTTCCTCGTGCGGGCGGCCCCAGTTCTCGGTGGAGAAAGCATAGAGGGTGAGATAACGGATGCCTATGCGCCGCGCGGCTTTTGTGATTCTGCGCACAGCCTCCACACCCGCCACATGGCCTTCCATACGGCTCTTCCCCTGCGCCTGCGCCCAACGCCCGTTGCCGTCCATAATCAAGGCCACGTGCGCGGGTACCTTATCTAAATTGACCGCTTGCAGAAAACTCATGGCAGACTACCGTTTATGCGTATTTTTCA
>CAMWVZ010000088.1 GCA_947177845.1 uncultured Bacteroidales bacterium
GGGCCTTCGGGCGTTTCAATCGTACACAGACGACCGTAGTGCGTGTAGTGAACGTCGCGCACCTCGAAACCGGCGCGTTCGCGGCTCAGACCTCCGGGGCCCAAGGCGGAAATACGGCGCTTGTGCGTCACTTCCGAAAGCGGGTTGGTCTGGTCCATGAACTGCGAAAGCTGATTGGTGCCGAAGAACGAGTTGATGACCGAACTCAAGGTCTTGGCGTTAATCAGGTCGGTGGGCGTGAACACCTCGTTGTCGCGTACGTTCATACGCTCGCGTATCGTGCGGGCCATACGGTTCAGGCCCACGCCGAACTGCGCGTAAAGCTGTTCGCCCACGGTGCGGATACGACGGTGACTGAGGTGGTCGATGTCGTCCACTTCGGCATGGGAGTTGATGAGCTTGATAAGGTGCTTGATGATGCAGATGATGTCCTCTTTGGTGAGCACGCGCGTCTCGAGCGGAATGTTCAATTCCAGCTTGCGGTTGATGCGGTAGCGTCCCACCTCGCCCAAATCGTAGCGCTTGTCCGAGAAGAAAAGCTTTTCGATAATGCCGCGGGCCGTTTCTTCGTCAGGCGGTTCGGCGTTGCGCAACTGCCTGTAGATGAATTCCACCGCTTCCTTGGCGTTGTTGGCGGCATCTTTCTGCAAGGTGTTGAAGATAATGGAGCAATCCATGTGGTCTTCGCGTTCCTCCTGATGCAGGAGAATCGACTTGATGCCGGCATCCACGATAAGGTCGATGTGGCTTTCCTCCAATTCGGTCTCACGGTCGATGAGCACTTCGGTACGCTCAATCGAAACCACTTCGCCCGTATCTTCGTCCACGAAGTCTTCCACCCACGTGCGGACCACACGGGCGGCCAACTTGGAACCTATATATTTCTTGAGACCCGCGCGCGATACCTTCACTTCACGCGCCAAGTCGAAAATTTCGAGAATGTCTTTGTCCGTCTCGTAGCCTATGGCACGCAGAAGCGTGGTGATAGGCAACTTCTTCTTACGGTCGATATAGGCGTACATCACGTTGTTGATGTCGGTGGTGAATTCCATCCACGAACCCTTGAACGGAATGATGCGCGCCGAATAAAGCTGCTGCCCGTTGGTGTGGTAGCTGGTGCCGAAGAACACACCGGGAGAGCGGTGCAACTGCGAAACGATGACCCTTTCCGCACCGTTGATGATGAACGAACCACCGGGAGTCATGTAGGGAATCATACCCAAGTAAACCTCTTGGATGATGTCCTTGAAGTCCTCGTGATCGCTGTCGGTGCAGAAGAGTTTGAGTTTGGCCTTGAGGGGCACGCTGTAGGTGAGCCCTCTGTCCAAACACTCCTCTATGCTGTAACGGGGAGGATCGATGAAATAATCCAGAAACTCCAGAACGAAATTGTTCCGGGCGTCGGTAATGGGAAAATTCTCGGCAAAAACCTTGTAAAGCCCTTCGTTGACACGATTTTCGGGATTGGTTTCCAACTGAAAAAAGTCCTGAAAGGACTTTAGTTGAATATCAAGAAAATCAATATGCTCGGCCGGGCGGGTCGAAGCAAAATTTATCTTTTTAACAGCCTTTGTCGTCAAAGTAGTATGGTTTTAAATAAGACGATGGAACCTCTAGCCCCTCTTGGCTCAATACACAAAACACGAGGGGGCGGCATTCTTGCCGTACCCCCTCATGTTCGGAAATACGGAAGCGGAAATTACTTCATCTCCACTTCGGCACCGGCTTCTTCCAAGCTCTTCTTCAAAGCTTCGGCTTCGGCCTTGCTGATGCCTTCCTTGACGGTCTTGGGAGCACCGTCAACCAATTCCTTGGCTTCCTTCAAGCCGAGGCTGGCCAATTCCTTCACCAATTTAACCACGGCCAATTTGTTGGCACCACCCGACTTCAGGATAACGTCGAAGTGCGTTTTTTCTTCAGCGGCACCACCGGCAGCGGCACCACCGGCAGCGGGAGCTGCAACGGCTACAGCGGCGGCAGCGGGTTCAATGCCGTATTCATTCTTCAATACATCGGCCAGTTCTTTAACTTCCTTTACGGTAAGACCAACCAATTGTTCTGCGATAGCTTTAATATCTGCCATTGTTTTGACTTTTTAAATGGTTTCTAAAAATTGTTTTGTTGTGTTTGTTTTACCTTGTTCAGCGATTAAGCCTGTTCCGGTCTTTCGGAAAGCGTCTTCACCACGCCGGCCACCGTGTTGGGCGCCGATTCCAAAGAGCCCAATACATTCTGCAAGGGCGATTGGAGAAGGGTGATGATTTCTCCGATAAGTTCGTTCTTGGATTTGATCTGAACCAAAGCATCCAAGCTGGCGTCGCCCATGTAGAAGGATTCTTCCACATACGCACCCTTGAGAACGGGCACTTCCGAACGCTTCCTGAATTCCTTGATGATCATCGCGGGAGCCTTGTTGACATCCGAAAGCATAATGGCCGTGGTGCCTTTCAACACCGGCATCAGTTCCGAATAGTCGGTTCCCGTCTTTTCCAAGGCTTTTCTAAGCAAGGTATTCTTCACCATTATCAACTTGACGCCTTGACGGAAGCAGGCACGTCTCAAATTGCTCGTAGCGGCCGCATTCATACCGGTGATGTCGGTCACATACAAGTGAGGTTTCGACGTAATCTGCTCGTAGAGGGCGTCCAGGACTTTGGCTTTGTCTTCTTTCTTCATACCTCGTTAATTACCTGTTTGTTTAAATTAGATGGATTTGGGGTCCACCTTGATACCGGGACTCATGGTGCTGGACAGATAGATACTGTTCACATAAGTACCTTTGGCCGACGACGGTTTGAGTTTGACAATCATCTGGAGCAGTTCACGGGCGTTGTCCGCGATTTTTTCCGCGTCGAACGACACCTTGGCCACTCCGGCATGAACGATACCCAATTTGTCAACCTTGAAGTCGATCTTACCGGCCTTGACTTCCTTAACCGCCTTGCCAATTTCCATGGTAACGGTTCCGGTTTTGGGGTTAGGCATAAGTCCGCGGGGACCCAGCACCTTTCCCAATGCCCCGACTTTGGGCATTACACTCGGCATGGTAATAACAACGTCAATGTCCGTCCAACCGCCTTTGATTTTCTCTACGTATTCTTCCAATCCGTAGTAATCGGCTCCGGCTTCCTTGGCCTCCTCAATCTTGTCGGGCGTGCAGAGTACCAATACGCGGGTCTGCTTACCGGTTCCGTGAGGCAGGGTCACCACCCCGCGGACCATCTGGTTGGCTTTACGCGGATCAACACCCAGGCGGACGTCCAAGTCGACAGAAGCATCGAATTTGGTGTAGGTGAGTTCTTTTACGAGAGCGGCAGCTTCGTTCAAAGAATAAACCTTCGCCTTATCGAATTTGGTCAAGGCTTCTTTTCTTTTCTTAGAGATTTTTGCCATTGTTGTTGTTTGTAAAATTTTTATTACTTGGTCGGTCCGCAAGCGTAACTCCTGCGGACATCATGGCCTTATTCCAGTTCGGCAGGCTTTTGGCCGGTTACTTCGATACCCATGCTGCGCGCCGTGCCGGCAACCATTTTCATGGCCGAGGCAATGGTGAAGCAGTTCAAGTCGGGCATCTTTTCTTCGGCGATGGTGCGTACCTGATCCCACGTCACCTTGGCAACCTTGTTACGGTTGGGTTCGGCAGAACCTTTCTTCGCTTTCGAGGCCTCTTTGAGCTGTACGGCAACCGGAGGGGTCTTTACTACGAATTCAAACGATTTATCGGCGAACACCGTGATGATGACGGGAAGTACCTTGCCCGCCTTATCCTGCGTACGCGCGTTAAACTGTTTGCAGAATTCCATAATGTTGACACCCTTGGCACCCAAGGCCGGACCTACGGGAGGCGAAGGATTGGCAGCACCGCCTTTGATCTGCAACTTGATTAAGGCACTAACTTGTTTTGCCATTTTTGTCGTGATTAAATATGAAAAAACAATTATGAAACCGTATTACTCTTTCTCTACTTGGGAGAAGTTCAATTCGAGAGGCGTCTTTCTCCCAAAGATCTTCACCATTACCTTCAGTTTCTTCTTCTCTTCCTTCACTTCTTCGATGATAGCCGAGAAATTGCTGAACGGTCCGTCGATAACCTTGACCGGTTCGCCCACGATGAAGGGCTCCGCCGGACGTTCGGGAGAGTCGGCCAGTTCGTCCACCTTGTTGAGGATACGTTGAACCTCGGCGGGACGCAAAGGCGCGGGTTCGCCCTGATTACCCAGAAAACCGATAACACCCGGCACGTTCTTGATGACGTGTTGGATTTCGCCGATCAAGAGAGCCTCGATCAGAACATAGCCGGGGAGGTAAGTCTTCTCGACGCTCACCTTCTTGCCGTTGCGAAGGGTATAGACCTTCTCGGTAGGGATAAGCACCTGCGAGATATAATCACGGAGATTAAGTCTGGAAATTTCGCTTTCCAGATATTCCTTGACTTTCTTTTCCTCACCGCTGGTGGCACGGATAACGTACCAATTCTTTACTTGTTCGGACATACTTTCTCAATCGGATTTGCGCTTGTCTCCTCCGCCCTTTCGGACGGCTCACCCGGAGTCAAACGGAACTGAATTTAATGTGCGGGATAAACCCGGGGTAATATGGATTTCAGCCGTGCGGAGAACCGGCAGACACCGGAAGCTGTGTCTGAGAAAATCCGGCCGTCGCCCAGCCTATTCATTTTTATCTCAAAAGGTCGTATATGTAACCCAAGATGCCTTTCCAACTCAGGTCGGGATGCGCCCCGATCACCATATCCATGATAAACACGACCAAAGCGATAAGCAAAGCCGCCACGAACACCACCACCGCGCTGTTCTGCAGTTCGGAATACGTAGGCCAGGTTACTTTGTGCAACAGCTCGTCCCTGCTTGCTTTGACGTAATTGACAAACTTCGACATCTTTTTGCGTATTAGGTTTTCTACACGGAAAATCCCGCCAGCCCTTCGGACTTGCAGGAAACCCTTTTTTTTCGTTTTTGGCAGGAGCAGAGAGAATCGAACTCCCATCAACGGTTTTGGAGACCGCTATT
>CAMWVZ010000089.1 GCA_947177845.1 uncultured Bacteroidales bacterium
GAACAATTAGCGCAGGATGTACGCTTTCAGGAAGGTATGAAAGGGTGCATGAATTGCGGAACCTGCACGGCCATCTGCCCGGCCGCCGAGTTCTACGATTACGACCCGCGCAAGGTGCTGGACTTGGTTCAGCAGAAGAAAGAAGCGGAACTGGAGGCCTTGCTCAAAAGCGATGTGATTTGGTTTTGCGGCGAGTGCCTGTCTTGCGTTACCCGTTGCCCGAGGAATAACGCTGCCGGCTTGGTCATCATGGCCTTGCGCACGCTTTCGCAGAAAACAGGGCTTTTCGTTCATTCGAAAAAAGGCCGTCAGCAGATTCTGCTCAAACGCGGCATAGGCGAGAATATCCTCAAATACGGCTATTGCGTCTATGGGCCCACGATGATGCCCGAGGCACATCCCGAAGCCGGCCCGATTTGGGAATGGGAACACGCCCACCTGCCGGAGATGTTCGACCGTCTGCACGGCAATCTCGACAAGCGCGGCCCGGGGGCGTTGCGCAAGATTCCCGACGAGGATTTGGCGGAACTGAAAAGCATTTTCGACGTGACGGGCACCACGGAATTATTCGACGATATAGAACGTTATTCGGCGCAACAGGCACAGGCGATGGGCATGAGCATGGAAGAGTATATCCAAAGCGTCGAAGCAAGTAAATAAAGATATGAAGCTGGAAGGCAAAAAATTGATATGGAAAGACTATCAGAAGGAAATTCCCGACGATAAGTATTTCTATGTACGTTCCTGCATCCGACAGAACTTTTTTCCCTCATCCGAGTATCATTTTCTCAAGATTATGCGGGAAGACTTGGGCAAGGACGTGTATGAAACCGAACATCACACCACCTGCGGCGGCATCGGCTACCACTGCGACGTGATTCAGTTGGATACCATCATGTCGATTGTGGCGCGGCAGTTCGCCCTCATGACCGAGGCCGGCTACAAGAACTACGCGGTGTCGTGCATCACCTCCTTCGGTCTATATACCGAAATCATCCATACGTGGCAGACCTTTCCCGAGATTTTGGAAAAGACGCGCCGTCAGTTGAAAGAAGCCACGGGGCGCGAGTTCGAGATTCCCGAACATGTGGCGCACGCCAGCGACATCATCTTCAAGCTGCGCCATGAAATCGCGGCCAAGGCCAAATACAAGCTCATCAACCAAAAGACGGGGAAGCCCCTGAAAGTGGTGGAACACATCGGCTGCCACTACGCCAAGATGTTTCCGCACAAGGGCGTGGGCGGTGCCGAATATCCCTATGTGTTGGCGGGCATGGTGGAGGCTTGGGGCGGCGAAGTGGTGGATTATCCCGAGCGGCGGCATTGCTGCGGCTTCGGTTTCCGCCAGTATTTCGTCAAGTCGAACCGAGGCTATTCGTTGTCGAACACGCACAAGAAGTTCGAGTCGATGGAGCCTTTCAAGCCCGATATGATTATCACCAACTGCCCCGGATGTCCTTATTTCTTAGATCGTTGGCAGTATGTCATCGCCGAGAGCGAGGGCAAGACCTACGGCGAGAACGGGCATGGAATACCGGTGTTCACCTACGAGGAGGTTGCGGGTTTGGTGATGGGCTACGATCCTTGGGATTTGGGCTTGCAGGTGCATCAAATTGCGGTTGAACCCTTGTTGGACAAGATGGGGATTCCCTACGCCCCCGAGGCCAAATACAAGGGGCTCGACGGCAAAGACTTGGGAAAACCCGAATTTCCGCAAAACATCTGTTGCTGTTAATGAATAAAGCTATGGAAGATGTAATCGTTGTCATAGGCGGCGGCCCTGCCGGCATGGAGGCCGCCTTGAGTTTGGCAGGACGGGGCCATAAAGTGTATATCGTGGAAAAAACCAACGCCCTGGGCGGGCATTTGGCTCGTTGGGACCGTCTGTTCCCCCAGCAAGACCCGGCGCAGGATATTTTGAACGATATGTTGAACGGCATCAAGAATGCCGACGACAAGATTGAGGTTATCTGCAACGCGCAGGTGCAGTCTGTCAAGAAACGTATGCGTGGCTTGGAAGTGATGTTGAGCAATCAGAAGATGATTCAGGCCGATGCGGTGTTGGTGTGCTGCGGCTTCGAGCTGTTCCGCGCCGAACGCAAGGAGGAATACGGCTATGGCATCTACGACAACGTATTGACTTCCGCCGATTTGGAAGAACGTTTCCGTCAGAAGAAAGTGCTGTGCGCCGACGGGCGTGTTCCCGAAAAGGTGGCTTTCGTGCATTGTGTCGGTTCGCGCGACGAAAAGGTGGACCATACCTATTGCTCCAAGGTGTGCTGTGTGACGGCGGTGAAGCAGGCCTCTGAAATCAAGGAGCTTTATCCGCAGACGGAAGTGTTCAACCTCTATATGGATTTGCGTATGTTCGACCGCTATTTCGAACAGATGTACCATAAGGCGCAGAGCCATTACGGGGTGCATTTCGTGCGCGGCAGGCTTTCGGAAGTGTCGGAGACGGCCGACGGCAGGTTGCAGATAAAGACCGAGGACACGCTGTTGGGGCGTCCGATGAAACTTACCGTGGATATGCTGGTGCTTATGGTGGGTATGCAGGCTTGCGCCCAAACGGAAGAGTTGTCGGAGAAACTCGACCTCAAGGTGTCTTCTTCCGACCACTTCTTCGAAACGAAAGACCTTTTCCTCAAAGGCAACTACGCCCATACCAAGGGGATTTTCCTTGCTGGTGCGTGCACGGGCCCCAAGTCTTTGCCCGATACCTTGCAGGACGCCCGTTCCGCCGCCGAAAGCATTCACCGCTATCTGACCGCTTAAAGAAACAGGGCTATGAAAGACTTTGGTTTCGGAATCAAGAAGAGCGGCGTTATCGATTTGGACAAGGCCGATATGTCGCTCCTGCGGGAAATCGCGGCGGAAGAACCGAGTTTTCTCCATTGTTTTTATTGCGGCACCTGCACCGCCACTTGCAGCGCCGGCAAATACACGGGCTTTAACCTGAGGCGTCTGCAACTGCTCATCAAGCGCGGACAGTTGGACGAAGTATCCGAGCGCATCTCGGAATGCATGCTCTGCGGCAAATGCCAATGGGTATGCCCCAAGGGAGTCAACACGCGCCATGTCGTTATGCTTGTAAACAAGAAGCTCCATGCACGAAAGATTTGCTAATGCCTACGATCCGTTTGTGATTCCCTATATGATAGGCCTTATCTTCGTTTTGGCCTATCTGGTAATCGCTTTGGTTACGGTGGTGAAGAACCTGCCGATGAGCGACCGCAAGAAGATGCTCCGGCACCTGTTCAGCTTCAAGCTGTTCGTCACCATCAAGGATATATTCGCCGACTGCCTGTTGCATGTAAAGATTTGGAAGAAGAACAAGGTGCTGGGCTATATGCACTCGAGCATCGCTTTCGGTTGGTTCATGCTGATATTGGTGGGGCATATAGAGATTTTCTTCTTCGCTCCGCACCGGGTCAACCTGCCGTGGTATCCTATTTTCTTCCGTTATTTCATGATGGAAACCGAAACCTCCGTGGGCGGCAGCGTGTTCTTTTTCCTCATGGACTTTTTCCTGCTCATGGTGCTTTCGGGAATTGCCTTGGCGATGATAAAGCGCATCCGTAGGCGGTTGTTCGGCATGAAACGCACCACGCGCCTCAAATGGAACGACCAGTTGGCGATGTATTCGCTTTGGTGCATCTTCCCCTTGCGTTTCCTGGCGGAAAGTTTTACTTCGCATATCAGCGGGGGCGGCTTCCTCACCCGCAGTTTCGGCATGATATTCGACTGGTTCAACCAGTTCATCAACAACGATGCCTTGATACGCCCCATGTGGTGGGCCTATTCGATTGCCCTCATGGTGTTCTTCCTGACGTTGCCGTGGAGCCGTTTCACGCATATCCTTTCGGAAGTCCTTCTGATTTATATGCGCAATGCGGGCATTCGCGAGAGTTCCAAGAACAACGGCTATGCCGGCGTGGAGATTTTTTCCTGTTCCCGCTGCGGTCTTTGCCTCGACCCTTGTCAAATGGTGTCGAGTGCTTCGTTGCGGCAGATGGCTTCGGTGGAATTTACGCGCAACGTGCGTCTGCGTCAGAACAAACAGGCCATGGAAGCGGCTTCCTACTGCCTTATGTGCGACCGTTGTGTACAGGCTTGTCCGGTGGGTGTCAATTCGGTGCAGCTTAAACTGAACCTGAAGGCGGCGGATATAAAATACGCCTATCCGAAACGTTACGATTATGTGGAGGCGGAAGCTCGTCAGATTTCACCTGCTTCGGCTTGGGCCGACATATTGCACCGCACGCCCGAAGCGGCGGCTCCGGTGGAAAAGGCCGACCGCACGCCCGAAGTGGTCTATTTCGCAGGCTGCATGAGCCATCTCACGCCCAAAATCGAACAGGCGATGGTGCGGATTTTCGAGGCGGCGGGCGTGAATTTCACGTTCTTTGACAAAGACGGCGGCATCTGCTGCGGCCGGCCGCTGATGTTGGCGGGCGACAGAACGGGAAGCGAGCAGCTGGTGGCCAAGAACACCGAGGCCATTTTGGCCACGGGCGCCAAGGTGATGGTTTGCTCCTGCCCCATTTGCTATAAGATTTTCAAAGACACCTATAAATTGGAGGGCGTGCAGGTGCTGCATCATACCGAATATATCCTGCAACTTATGGAAGCGGGAAAGATTACGGTGCGCAAGAGTTCCCAAAAAGGGGTTTATCACGACCCCTGCGAGTTGGGACGGCATTCGGGCATCTACCGTCAGCCCCGCGATATTCTGTATAGGGTGTTGAACCTGCAACGGACCGCCTACGAGGGCAAGGACGCCCTTTGTTGCGGGCACAGCATGGCGGCCGAAGGGATGCCCTACAAGAAGCGCCGCATGATTGCCAAGGATGCCTTGCGCAAGATGACAGAAAATCCCGTGGATGTGCTTGTTACGGCTTGCCCGTCGTGCAAGCGTTCGTTTGCCGAAATCGGT
>CAMWVZ010000090.1 GCA_947177845.1 uncultured Bacteroidales bacterium
TGGTGCAGGATGTGAGCACCGACGGCAAGGCCAAGCTTCCCACCGGTGTGCAGAAAGGCGATGTATTGCGCAAGGTGGTGACGCGCGACTACATTCTGTTCGAGTGTACGCCCAAACTTTCCGAGCTCAACGACGAGCAGTACATCAACAACCTCTATTTCGATTTCGATGAATCGGGCTTGATTAAGGACGCCCCGCGCGAACTCGACCGCCTCATCATCGTGGCCATCAAGAATCCGCAGATGTATTTCCAAATCGAGACCAATGCCGACGAGCGCGGCTCGGAAGCCTACAACAAGGCGCTCACCGACCGCCGTCTGCAAAGCGTCAAGAGCTATGTGGAGAAGAAAGGCCTCGACATGAGCCGTGTCATCGGCCGCTCGCTCGGCAAGAGCAATCCTCTCATCAAGGGTGCACGCACCGACGAGGAACACCGCCTCAACCGCCGTGCGGTAATCAATCTCATCAACGCGCAGGCCAAGAACATCAAGACGGGCGACGCCACCTATCCCGCGCCCGAAGTGAACCCGCTCAACAACAACGAGGTTTCGTTCATGGTGCAGCTGGGCGCGTTCCGGACGCCTTTGGAAAACCCGCTTTCCTACTACGGCGACGTGGTGGCCAACAATCCCGACCTCTCCATCACCTACTACATGGATAAGGACGGTTACTATAAATACAATACGGGCGGCATCTTCAAGAATATCGAGGATGCGCGCGCCTTGGTGGTCAAGCTGCTCAATCAGAAACGCGAATGCTACATATCGGCCTTCTACAAGGGCCAGCGCATCACCGTTTCGGAAGCGCTTGTCATCCTTAAACACAACAACGGCAAGTAAGAGCGGATAAGAAAGAAAATGAAAATAAAGATGAAAATACGGAGGTTTGCGGCGAAAATCGCTTGCGCGGGCGTCATGATGATGGCCGGAGGGGCGGTGTATGCGCAGACTACCGCCACATTGTTTTCGCAGCAGATGCAGAACAAGGTGAATTTTAATCCGGCGGCGGTGATGCCGAAACCGTTGTTCGATATCTCCTTGTTCGGACGTATGCAGTGGGTGGGTTTTGAAGACGCACCCAAAGCAGTGATGCTCAACGCTTCCGGCTATCTTCCCTATGCCAAGTCGGGCATTGCGGGTTCGGTGTTGGGCGAGGGCTTCGGCAACGTTCTCACTTTTAATGCCAAATTGGCCTATTCCTACCACGTGCATTTGGGCAGGATGAACTACCTGGCATTCGGTATCAGCGCGGGCTTCATCTACAAGAACCTCATGCGCAACGCCGTGGTGGTAGACGGCAGCGACCCCGTGCTGCGCAACGAGAAGAACAACGATGTGAAGCCCGACGTGGATTTCGGCATCACCCTCACCCTGCGCGACTTTCAGTTGGGTCTGAGCGCCACGCACCTCACCGCATGGGCCTACGACCGCAAGAAAGACTACTACGCGCCCAAGGAGGGCTACTACGGCTATATCCAGTATACGGGCAACATTTCCCCCAAATTCGGCATGGATCCCTATGTCTGCGCGTTCTACGCCAACGAAACCTTCAAGGTGGAAGGCGCGCTCAATTTCCGCATCCTGGATTTGTTCTGGGTGGGAGGCGGCTACCGTTACAGCGACGCGGCCTTCGTGACGGCGGGCGTGAAGCTCGGCAAGAACTTTTCCTTGGGCTATTCCTACGATTTCGGCATGGGCGGCTTGCGCAAATATCACAGCGGCTCGCACGAAGTATATCTGTCGCTGCGCTTCGAAACCACGCGCAAACCGGCCGAAACCAGCGAGACACCTTTGTTTTTTGAGTAAAACATTACCTTTGCAGGAAGAGGGGAGACCCGAAATTTTGAAAAACTAAGATTATGGCAAAAGAAGACAACGAAGCCTTGCAGACCTACAATATGTTGGCGCGCGGCACCGCCGTGAAGGGCGATTTGCAGACCAACGGAAACCTGCGTATAGACGGCGAATTCACGGGCAACCTGATGCTCGGCGGCAAGTTGGTGATAGGGGAGAGCGGCCATGTGACGGGCGACATACAATGCGCTTCGGCCGAAATCGAAGGCCATGTGAAAGTGGGCAAGATGACCGTGACGGGGCTTTTGATGCTCAAGAAGACTTCGCACGTGGAGGGTTCCGTCGAGGTGCAGAAGCTGGGCATCGAGCAGGGCGCCTTCTTCGCCGGTCAGTGCGTTATGCCCGGTGACCGTACTGTGGAAAAATAAAAAATCATATTAATATTATGAAGACAACCGTATTCACCGATACGCATATCGCGTTGGGTGCCAAAATGGAGCCTTTCGCCGGCTACAACATGCCCGTGCAGTATCAAGGCATTCTCATCGAACACAACAATGTCCGCAACAAAGTGGGCGTGTTCGACGTATCGCACATGGGCGAGTTCTACATCAAGGGACCCAAGGCCTTCGCGCTTCTGCAACGCCTCACCACCAACGACGTGGCGGCCCTCACCGACGGCAAGGTGCAGTATACCACCGTGCCCAACGGCAAGGGCGGCATCGTGGACGATATGCTCGTATACCGCGAAACCGCCGAAAGCTATATGGTAGTGCCCAATGCCGCCAATATAGACAAAGACTGGGCTTGGTACAAGCAGCACGCCGAAGAGATGGGTATGCAGATAGGCACCGAACTCTACAACGCCTCCGACGACATCTCGCAGTTGGCCGTGCAGGGTCCTTTGGCGCTCAAGGCCATGCAGAAACTCACCGACACCCCTATCGAAGACATGGTGTACTACACCTTCAAGCGTCTCACCTTTGCGGGTGTGCCCGATGTGATTCTCTCCACCACCGGCTATACGGGTGCGGGCGGTTGCGAGATTTATTTCCCCAACGCCGCCGGCAAGAAGATTTGGGACGCGGTGTTCGAAGCGGGCAAGGAATTCGGCATCATGCCCTGCGGTTTGGGCTGTCGTGACACTTTGCGCCTCGAAATGGGCTTCTGCCTCTACGGCCACGAAATCAACGACGAGACGTCGCCTATCGAAGCCGGTTTGGGCTGGATCACCAAGATGGTGCCCGGCAACGATTTCATCGACCGCGACAAAATGGAGAAGCTCAAGGCCGAAGGCGTACAGCGCAAGTTGGTGGGCTTCGAAATGGTAGACCGCGGTATCGCCCGCGCCGAATATCCGGTATGCGATGCCGAAGGCAATGTCATCGGCCACGTATGCAGCGGCTCGCAGTCGCCTTCGCTGGGCAAGGCTATCGGCACGGCCTATGTGAAGACCGCTTTCAGCAAGACGGGAAGCGAAATCTTCATCGACGTGAGAGGCCGCAAGCTCAAGGCGGTTGTGGTGAAGATGCCTTTCTACAAAGGTTAATCCGTAGTTTTGATAAGAAAAAAGGCCGCCCGCAAGGCGGCCTTTTTTTATGGCCTACACCGCCCGTCAGG
Source organism: uncultured Bacteroidales bacterium (assembly GCA_947177845.1). GTDB lineage: Bacteria > Bacteroidota > Bacteroidia > Bacteroidales > P3 > Pullibacteroides. The sequence continues at coordinate 3,414 of CAMWVZ010000090.1, forward strand.
GCACCAAATTCTTATAGTGAAGATAGCGTTCCTCTATATCCTTCACGAACTTCACCGTCTGCTTTCCGTAGGCCCGTCCGTTGCGGCACACCGAATCGGTGTAGTATTCGGGCTTGGACAGTTGCAGGAGCCAGTTTTCCACATTCCCATACCACAGGTTGGCATCGGCGCCGTATTTCTCGGCCAGCCGCCGCGCGTCCAGCACATGCCCCGGCCCTATGTTATACGAAGCCAAGACAAAGCGGGTGCGGTCGGGCTCGGCGATACTGTCGGGGAAAAAACCATACAAAGACTTGATATAACGCACGCCGGTCTTAATCTGGTCCTCCTCGCCCGACCGCACCGTGATATGATAGCGCCGCGCCGTGGCCGGCATCATCTGCATCAATCCCACCGCCCCCTTCTTCGACACCAAATGACTTTGGAACTGCGATTCCTGATAGACGAGCGAAGCGAGCAGATGCCAGTCCCAGTCTATTTGCCCCGCGTATTTCCGAAATAATTTGTCGTAGGGCGAAATTTGCAGGCGCGTATGCCTTTCGCCTTTCCCCACACGGTGTTTTTTCTGCATGAAGGCGCTGTCGTCGGCCTCGAGCATACCTTCCTCCACCAAACGGTCGAAATGGTTTTTCCGACGCTTCAGGTTCACCGAATCCACCTTGCGGAAACCCGCCTCCACGCTGCGCACGGTGGCGCGGTGGGGCAGTTCGTAGTATTTGTGATAGAGATAGCTCAACGCGCCGCTTTCGCGCAGCGAATCGATCCAAGTATCGAGCAGGGCCGCCAGACTGTCCTGCCCCCGCGCCACCGCCCAGGCCACGGGCTGGGGTTCGGAGAGCACCACCGAAGCGTCTATCTGCGGGTGGGTGAGGGCGAAACGCTGCGCCTTGTTGTCCGACACCACCGTATACGGAATACGCCCCAACGCCACCGCATTGAGCAGTTCGTTCTCGGTTTTCTCGCTCACCACGGCATGGATATGGCGGGGATGGTTCCGACGGTTTATTTCGTGCACCCAATCTTCAAAAACACTGTTCTTGCGCACCGCCACGCTTCGCCCGAAAAGCTGCGCGAGCGAGTCCACAAAAAGCAGGCTGTCGTGCAGGTATTCTTTCTTGAGCTGCACCAACACCTGTCGGGACGTATAGAAAGGATGCACGAAGCGCAGTCTGTCTTCCCGCGCCGCGCTCACGTTGAGGTTGGAGGCAAGGATGTCTATTTCTCCCGCCCCGAGCATACGCATCTGTTCGCGCAGGCTTCCCCCGTCCCTCACCACCAGACGGCACCCCTGTTCGCGGCAGAACATCTGCAACAATTCCAGATGATAGCCCATGGGATAGCCTTTATAGAGAAAATAATCCGTTTCGTCGGGCTCGAGCGAAGCATACAGCACCCCGTGCCGAAGATGCGCCTGCACGGCATCGGGCGGCGTCCTGTCGGCTCTGCGGCAAGCCCCCAGCACCAACATCACGCCCACCGCCAACACCCCGAAACGGAATA
>CAMWVZ010000091.1 GCA_947177845.1 uncultured Bacteroidales bacterium
TTACTCTTCTTCGGCGGGGGCGTATTCCTTGAGGAGTTTTTCCTGAACGTCGGCGGGTACGAGTTCGTAGGAGGCGAACTTCATCGTGAACGAAGCGCGGCCGCCCGAAATCGAGCTCAGCGCCGTGGAATACGACGACATTTCCTTCAAAGGCACCTTCGCCATAATCTTCTCGAAGCCCTTTTCGCTGTTCATGCCCATGATAATGGCGCGGCGGCCCTGCAAGTCGCCCATCACATCGCCCATGCACTCGCCGGGCACGGCAATTTCCACATCATACACAGGCTCCAGCACCTTGGGATTGGCGTTGCGGAAGGCCTCGCTGAACGCATGGCGCCCCGCCAGCATGAACGAAACTTCGTTGCTGTCCACCGGGTGCATCTTGCCGTCGTACACAATCACACGCACGTCGCGCGCATACGAACCCGTCAGAGGGCCTTGCTCCATGCGGCTCATCACACCCTTCAGAATGGCGGGCAGGAAACGTGCGTCGATGGCGCCGCCCACGATGCTGTTCACAAACACTAATTTGCCGCCCCAATCCAAATCGAGGGTCTGCGTGTCGCGTGCGCTCACCTTGATTTCCTGACCACCGAACTTATACGTGGTGGGCGCGGGCATACCTTCGTAATACGGCTCCACAATCAAGTGCACTTCGCCGAACTGACCCGCACCGCCCGACTGTTTCTTGTGCCGGTAGTCGGCGCGGGCGGCTTTGGTGATGGTTTCGCGATAGGGTATGCGGGGTTCGATGAACTCCACGGGCAATTTATCGTTGTTCTCGATTCTCCATTTGAGCGTGCGAAGGTGAAATTCGCCCTGTCCCGACACAATCGTCTGCTTGAGTTCCTTCGACTGCTCCACCACCCACGTGGGGTCTTCCTCGCGCATACGGAACAAGATTTCCATCATCTTTTCGGCATCGGCCTCGTTGACGGGCTTAATGGCACGGCGGTACTTGGGGTCGGGGAAACGGATGAAATCGAAGGAATAGTCGCAGTCCTTGCTGTTGAGCGTGTTGCCGCGGTGCACGTCTTTCATCTTCACCGTGGCGCCTATGTCGCCCGCCACCATTTCCTCCACTTCGGTGCGGGTCTGCCCCGCCACCATAAAGAGTTGTGCGATGCGTTCTTTCGAGCCTCTGTCGGCGTTCACCAAATCGTCGCCGGCCTTCACCTTGCCCGAAATCACCTTGAAGAAGCACACCTGTCCGATATGCGGTTCCACGGTGGTCTTGAAGATGAAGAGACTGGCGGGACCCTCGGGGTCGGGCGTGATTTCCTCGCCCTTTTCGGTAACGGGACGCGGCATCTTGTCGGTGCAGGGCACCACGTTTCCCAAAAATTCCATGGTGCGGCGCACGCACATGTCTTTCAGGCCCGACACGCAGAAAACGGGAAACATATTGCGGCTCACAAGCCCCGCGCGGATGCCCGCCCGCATATCGTCCTCGCTCAACGTACCCTCTTCAAAGAACTTCTCCATCAAGGTGTCGTCGTGTTCGGCGGCCGCCTCCACCAAGGCCTTGTGCAATTCCATGGCCTTGTCTTTCTCCGAGTCGGGAATGTCCGTCACTTCGGGCACGCCCCCTTCGGGCTTCCACGTATACATCTTCATTTTCAACACATCCACCACCGCGTTGAAATTCGGGCCCACGTTCACGGGATACTGAATCTGCACCACCTTGTTGCCCCAGTGTTCGTGCAGCTGCGCCACGGTGCTGTCGAAGTCGGCCTTTTCGTGGTCGAGCTGGTTGACGATGAAGATGACGGGTTTATGGAACTGTTCGGTATAGCGGAACTGATTGATAGTGCCCACTTCCACGCCGTATTGCGCGTTGAGCACCATAAGCGCCGTGTCGGTGACGTTGAGCGCCGATACCGCGCCGCCGATAAAGTCGTCGGAGCCGGGGCAGTCGATGAAGTTGAGCTTGCGTTCCTGCCAGAGCACGCTGAACACGGTGGAGAACACCGAGTAGCCGTAGTCCTTTTCCACGGGGAAGTAGTCGCATACCGTGTTCTTGGCGTCCACAGAGCCTCTGCGGTTAATCACACCGCCTTCAAACAACATAGATTCGGCCAATGTGGTTTTACCGGAACCCGAGCTGCCCAAAAGGGTGATGTTTTTGATTTGGTTGGTTTGAAAAGCCTTCATACTATATTGTTTTTAGGTTTTTTATCTTCGTTATGAGAGTAGTGATGTCTTCTTGCAGGGGATTGAAAGTCAACGTGGCCTGTCGGTAAAAAATTTCGCGTTCCGCGAGTTTTTGCGTCACGAATTCCCGCAATTGTGCATCGGTGCGGAAAGGTTGCAAGAGGGGACGGACCGAGCGGTTTTGGTCTTCTTTGAGGCGTGAAACTAAAACCTCCGCGGGCAGATAAAGATAGACGGACCGTCCATGTCCGTTCATCCATGGCATATTGTCGTGATGCGTGGCCAGCCCGCCGCCCGTCACCACGATGCGGAAATCCTCCTCGGGGAGTTCCGCCACAGAATGCAGGACTTCCGTTTCCTTTTCCCGAAAAAACGCCTCGCCGTAGCGTGCGAAAATCTCCGGAATCGGAAGCCCTGCGCGCTTTTCCGTCTCCCGGTCGGTGTCGTAGAGCGGGCAACCCAACTTTGCGGCCAATTTCTTGCCCAAAGTGTTTTTGCCGCAGCCCATGAAACCGACCAGAAAAACGTCCATGCTTACATTTTCTAAAACTTAAACAAGGTATCTTTCGCTCACCGCATCCCAATCCACCAGCTTCCAGAAGTCGGCGATGTAGTCGGGACGGCGGTTCTGCTTGTCTAAATAGTAGGCGTGTTCCCAAACGTCAAGCACCAAAAGAGGCTCTTTGCCGTCGCGGATAGGGTTGCCCGCATTGGGAGCGGCGATGATTTCGAGCTTGCCCTTCTTGTGGGCGAGCCATACCCAGCCGGAGCCGAACAGGCCGGCGGCGGCTTTGGTGAACTCCGCCTGAAAAGCCTCGAACGACCCCCATTTTTCTTGGATAGCCTCGGCCAACACCCCCGTCGGGGCGCCGCCGGCCGGCTTCATGCAACTCCAATAAAACGTGTGGTTCCAAACCTGCGCCGCCTGATTATAGAGAGCGCCGTCGGCTTTACGGATGATGTCTTCCAGCCCCGCATCCTCGAAAGGCGTGCCGGGTTTAAGCTCGTTCAGTTTGTCCACATAAGCCTTGTGATGCTTGCCGTAATGGAACGAAAGCGTGTTCTCGGAGATGAAAGGCTCCAACGCCTTCATATCGTAGGGCAGGGGAGGTAATGTAAAAGTTTTCATAACCGATTATGCTTTAATTACTTTCTCTTTTTCGGCGCGGCTTTCTTGGGCGCGGCCTTTTTCACGGCAGGTTTCTTCGCCGCCGCTTTGAGTTCCGCCTGGCGTTTTTTGGAACGCTCGTGTCTTTCCAACACCGCCGGTTCGAGCGAAATCACCTTCTGCGTGGGCAGACTCAGCAACTGACTCACACCCTCGGTTTTGAGATTTTTCGCGTCGATGGCCAAAGAACGCGCGTTATCGTAGTCGGTAGGCTCGGTATAGGTGGTGATGACGCCTTCGAAGTTGCGCAGAATGGCCTTTCCGCCACCCAGCGAAATCAGATACTGCGGCATCACGGGAATCTTGCCGCCGCCACCGGGTGCGTCCACCACAAAGGTAGGCACCGCATAGCCCGACACATGGCCGCGCAGACCCTCGATAATCTCTATACCCTTGCTCACCGGCGTGCGGAAATGCTCCAAGCCCATGGAAAGGTCGCATTGGTAGATGTAGTACGGACGTACCCGAATCTTCACCAATTCGCACACCAACTTCTTCATGATGCTCACCGCATCGTTCACCCCGCGCAGCAACACGCTCTGGTTGCCCAAGGGAATACCGGCGTTGGCCAGACGCGCGCAGGCCTCGCTGCTTTCCTTGGTGATTTCGTTGGGGTGGTTGAAGTGGGTGTTGAGCCAAACGGGATGATACTTGGAAAGCATCTTCACCAGTTCGGGCGTGATACGCTGCGGCAGAACCACGGGAGCACGGCTTCCCAAGCGTATGATTTCCACGTGTTTGATAGCACGCAAACGCTTGATGATATACTCCAACTTTTCATCCGACACCAAAAGCGCGTCGCCGCCCGAAAGCAATACGTCGCGTACCTGCGGCGTGCGTTCGATGTAGGCGAGACACTTTTCGATGCGCTCGTTGGGGCTTTCGCAGTCGTGCTGACCCGCAAAACGCCGACGGGTGCAGTGACGGCAATACATCGAGCACATGTCGGTGATGAGGAACAGCACGCGGTCCGGATAGCGGTGCGTGAGGCCCGGTGCGGGCGAATCCTCGTCCTCGTGCAGAGGGTCGAGCAAGTCGGCGGCCGACACATGGGTTTCGGCCCCCGTGGGAATGGCTTGCTTGCGCACGGGGTCGTCGGGGTCGTTGGGGTTAATCAAGCTCAGATAGTAGGGCGTGATGGCCATGCGGAGCGTCTTGAGCGTTTTCTTCACACCGGCTTCTTCCTCCTTGGTGAGCTTGATGTATTTCTTGAGGTCTTCCAAGGTCTCGATGCGGTTCTTCACCTGCCATTTCCAGTCGTTCCACTGGGCATCGGTAACCTTGGGAAACAGTTCTTTTCTGCGGCTTTTCATGATTTCAACACTTTTAAGCGTAGAGTTCGGTGAAAATGTCGCGCAACGCCTTGCATTCGCGCAATTCCTGCAAGGTGATTTCGGCATGACCCTTGGTGTAGCCATTGCCCACGATCATGGTAACGTCCTTGCCCACACCTTCGGCGCCCAAAGCGGCCTTGGTGAAGCTGGTGGCCATCGAGAAGAAGTAAACCACACCGTCGTCTTTGGTGCAGAGGATGCTGGTCATTTCGGTGTTTTCGATGTTCACGTTGTTGATGC
>CAMWVZ010000092.1 GCA_947177845.1 uncultured Bacteroidales bacterium
AACAGCTTCACCGACATCGCCAGCAGAATCACGCCGAAGAAACGGCGCGAAACGTAGATGCCGTTGCGTCCGATGAGCTTCTCCACCCAAAACACGTTCCGTATCACAAAGTAGACCAATATCATATTCAACACCACCGCCACAATGATGTTCTCTAACGCGCATTCGGAGCGCAGGGAAAGTTCGGTGGTGAGGGTGCCGGGGCCCGCCACCAAGGGGAACACCACGGGTATGAGCGTGGCTTGGGAGGTGGAGCTTCCCGTGTCGTTCTTGAAGAGTTCCACGTTGAAAGTCATCTCCACCGCCAATGCGAAGAGCACCAGCGAACCCGCCACGGCAAAAGACGCTATGTCGGTGTTGAAAAGCTTGAGCAAGGCTTCCCCCGCAAAGAGGAACACCACGAGGATAGCCAGCGAAATCCACGAGGCCTTTATGGCCGACACCTTCCTGCCCGCGCTCTGCAAATCGGCGAAGACGGGAATGGAGCCCGTTACGTCGATTACCGCGAACAGCACCATGAACGCCGTGGCAATCTCCTGCCAGTTAAAATGCAAGCTCATTAGAGGGTTCCGCCGATAAGGATAGCGGCCAAGAGGGCGATAATGGCGTACAACTCGGGGAATACGGCCAAAATCATGGTCGAGCTGAAGAGGTTGTAGCCGTTACCCATGCCGTTGATACCGTCGGCGCATACTTTCGACTGACGCAAGGCGGAGAACAGGGCCACGAAACCTACGGCCAAACCCGCACCCATAACGGCGGCGGCTTGGAACCAGCTGATTTCGGCCGTGATTTTCGGATAAATGAGGAAGAAGCCTACAAAGCCGTAAAGACCTTGCGTGGCGGGCAGGGCGCTGAGGGCGATGCACGAACCGAACACGTCGGGTTTCTTCTTCAACGCGCCGAGCGTGGCGCCGCCGGTAATGGACACGCCGTAGGCACTTCCGATGCCCGAAAGGGCTACCATGATGGCAATGCCTAAATAGGCAAAAACTACAGGATTCATAATTTCACTTTTTTGTATTAATAATTATTTAATTCTTTTTCATAAACGGCTTATAGGCCTTGCCGCCGCCCGCAAACCCCGCATTCTTGTAGAATTCCACAAAGGTGAGGCGGATAGGGTGAACCAAGGCACCCAACACGCACAACGCCAAATTGAGGCTGTGGCCGAAAAGCAGAATGGCCAGCATGATGAGCTGGCTCACCACCGGCACCCCTACTCCCGCCGCCGCATCCAAGGCCAAGGTATTGAACACCGAGCCGAGGATACCGCCCGTGAGCCCGAGGGCGAACAGACGGATATACGAAAGCAGGTCGCCCACCAGTCCGGTGGCGGTATTGTAGGTGGCCCACAGGCCCGAACCGAAGTTGAGCAATATGTTCTTGTCGGGATTGTTGTAGAAGAGGGCGAAAACGGCCCCCAAGCCCGTCAGGGCATACAGCGCGTAGTTGACCGGGGCGGGTGCGGCCACGCCCAGCTTGGGCAGACCTATCAGCATGGCTCCGAACACCAATACAAAAATCCAGCCCAAGCGGTAGAGCGCATACTTGAAGCCCTGCATCTTGGTAATCCGCGCCACATCGAGCGCCATGCCGAAGATAATCTGCACGGCTCCGATGGCCAGCGAAAGGGTCATCATCTGATTGCTGTCGAAGATAAAGCTGCGGAACTTGCCCAAGGCCTCTATCTTCACCAGCTCCACACCGAAGAAAGTGCCCGACAGCGTGCCGAAGACAACGGTGCCTATGCCCAGCCAGAAGGCGAGCCACGCTATGCCCTTGAGTTTCTGCGGCAACTTGAACGCCAGATACAAGCCCGCCGCAATGATGAGCAGCCCGTAGCCGGCATCGCCGAGGCAGAAGCCGAAGAACGCCATGAAGAAAGGCGCGAGCGCGGGGGTGAGGTCTATTTCGCGGTAGGAAGGTAGCGAAAACAGATTGGTGATAGGCTCGAAAAGCCTGCCGAACCAGCCGTTGCGCAGAAGCACGGGAATTTCGGCCGCTTTTTCTTCGGGCACCTCTTCGGCGGCACGGGTCTGATAGACCACGTCTTCCCGCTGCAAAAAGGCCTCGAATGCAGAAGCCTGTTCTTCGGGAAGGTAGCCTTCCACCAAACGCAGGGTGCCTTCGGCCTCGTTGGGCACGTTGAGCGACACCGTTTTGTATTCCAAGCGGTTGAACAAGTCCGTCTGATAGGCTTCCAAACGGGGCTGTCCGAATGCGGCGAGGGCGTGTATCCGTTCCTGCACCTCCCGCAATTCATTTTGTAAAGTTCTCTCTTCCTGTGCCAAAACCGAATAGGTGGCACGCGGAAACGGCAGAATGTCTACCGACGTGCCGAGTTCCCTGCCCAACAGGTCGGGCGTCATGCGCTCGGCTTCGCCGGCGGTGGTAACCCATACGAAATAGGCCATGCCGTCTTTCTCGCCCACTCTCTGCACCGGATACAACGCCCTCGCCTCCCCTTCGCTCTTGGGGAAACGCTTGGCCGAAGCGGCGGCCAACACCAGTCCCACATCGGCTTTCTCGCGCAGTTCCTGCAAGCGGGCCGCATCGAAATCGCCCCAAACGGAGGCGGCTTTCACCTCCCCGCTCACCTGCTCCACCTGCGCCCTCAGCTCCGTCTTGCGCAGCAAAAGACGCTCGGCCTCGGCAAGCAAGGCCTCGCCCTGCAAGGCCTCCACGCCCGCTTTTCCGGCCGAAAAGTCCTTGCCCGCAGGCATTTCCTTCTTTTCGGCCTTGAGTTGGGAAAGCACCTTTCCCACACGCTCCAACACGGGAAAGAACTCCGTATCGGCCTTGGCGCTGTGTATTTCCTCCTGCCGTATATCCAACAGTCCCTCATCCTGCAACCTGCCCATAAACGCGGCGAAGTCGCGGTGATAGACCAAAATGGAAAATTGCCTCATCGGTACAATCATAGCTCGGCCTCCTCTGCATGACGGCTCTTCACGATCTTCTGCGCCGACTTGGAGAGATTCTCCTCGTCTTCGATAAATCGCTTTATCTTGCGGATAGCTTCGTTATAGCCGGGAATTTGCACTTTTTCGTATAGGTTCACCTTTTGGGTGGTCTTCTTGCGGGCCGTATCCAAAAGGTTCATCTTATAGGTATAAATCTCACTTTCAATGCCCATGCGCACCAAATCCTTCAACAGTCCCAAACCGTCGGCATACCACAGCGGGGCATCGAAAAGAGGATATTTCTTCTCGCTGAAAACAATGTCCTCGATGCGGGGAATCTTCACCCCCGCAATCTTCACCATTTCCAACTTCACGTCCTCCACCCTGATTAAGTCGGGGCGGAATTCGGTGAAGAGGCGCGAGAAACCCTCCATTTCACGCATCTTCGCGTCCAGCTCGGCATCCATGCGCTCGGCGTCGGCCTTGGCGCGTTTCACCTCCATACGCAAGGCCGATTCCTTGTTCTTTATGGTAGGCAACGCGCGCGTGCGTGCCTTGAGCTTCTTGTCGAGCTCGTTGAGGGCGGTTTTGTTATATTGAAACTTAATAGCCATGCTTGCTGCCTTTTAGCCTCGCCAGTATTTATCCATAAACTCTTTCTTGATGGCTACCTCGGTGGGCGTGAAGTATTTGCCGAACATCGTCCAGATGCGGTCGAGCATCTCGGTGGTGTCTATGTTGATGTCGATAGCCAAGATATTGGCGGCGTAGTCTTTGGCAAAGGCAAGGGCGCGTTCGTCGTAGTCGCTCAGTTCAAAACCGTTCTCGAGCTTGGTCTTGGCGTTGGCGGCGTCGGCGTAGAGACGCACCGAAGCGTTCATCACCTGCGGGTGGTCTTCGCGGGTCTGCTTGCCTATAACCAACTGTTTCAGACGCGAAAGCGAGCGGAACGGATCCACGATAACCTTGTTCACATCGCTGTCCTTGCGCAAGAACAGCTGACCTTCGGTAATATAACCCGTATTGTCGGGAATGGCGTGCGTGATGTCGCCCCCGCTCAAGGTGGTTACCGCCAGAATGGTGATGGAGCCTCCGTCGGGCAGCTCGGCGGCCTTTTCGTAAATCTTGGCCAAGTCGGAGTAGAGCGAACCGGGCATACTGTCTTTGGAGGGAATCTGATCCATACGGTTGCTCACGATACTGAGCGCGTCGGCGTAGAGGGTCATGTCGGTGAGAAGCACCAACACCTTTTCTTTCTTGTCTACGGCAAAGTATTCGGCGGCGGTGAGCGCCATGTCGGGAATCAGGAGGCGTTCCACGGGGGGCTGCTCGGTGGTGTTGACGAAGCAGATGATTTTGTCGAGCGCGCCGGCGTTCTCAAAAGCCTTTTTATAAAACAGATAGTCGTCGTTGGTGAGCCCCATGCCGCCGAGGATGATTTTGTCTACCTTGGCTCGCAGGGCCACCATGCACATCACTTGGTTGTAGGGTTGGTCGGGGTCGGCGAAGAAGGGTATCTTCTGCCCCGAAACCAGCGTGTTGTTCAGGTCGATGCCGGCGATACCGGTGGGGATGATCTGCGAGGGTTGCTTGCGTTTCATGGGGTTGACGGAGGGTCCGCCGATTTCCCGTGTCTCGCCTTCGGGCTCGGCTCCTCCGTCGATAGGCTCGCCGTAGGCGTTGAAGAACCGTCCTGCCAAATCCTCGCCTACTTTCAGGCTGGGCACGCGGCCGGTAAAGGCTACTTCGGCGTTGGTGGCCAGGCCTTCGGTGCCGGCGAACACCTGCAACGTCACCTTGTCTCCGTTTATTTTCACCACCTGCGCCAAGCGGTCGCCCACCACGGCAAGTTCGTCGTTGGAGGCTCCCTGCGCCCGCACGGTCACCGTAGCCTTGGTAACGGCTTCCAACTTGGTGTAGATTCTCTGAAAAGCCTTGTTGTTCTGCATATCGTTTATTTTCTCTTTACTAATTA
>CAMWVZ010000093.1 GCA_947177845.1 uncultured Bacteroidales bacterium
GTTGCGTATCTTCAAACCTTGGAATTCGAAGTTTCCGAAACCGAACTTATCGTTTTCGCCCGCCGTGGGATTGAGTTTCATCTTGCCCGAAAGATTGGCTTCTATCAAAAACGGCTTGTCTTTTTCCTTCTTCATCTTGATGTGCGAGTTGGCGTAAAGCTCCACTTCGCGCGCCTTGATGAAGTCGAAAGAGGCCTTTTTGTCTAATTTCAACAACATCTCCCATGTGCCGTCGGCGGCGAATTTGGCGGTGTAGCCATAGGAATTGGCCGTGCTGACGGGAATTTGAACGGAGCCTTTCATGCCGCCCTCCACAAGGCGGTTGCGCTCTACGGAAAACGAAAATTCCTTGACGCTGAAACCCCAGCCGCCCAAACTGCCTTCGTCGAGACGGAGCAGGTCGGTGGCGGCGAAAAGCCCCGTGCAGCCGTGTTCATCTATCCAAAATTTACGCGCCTCGACGGTGGGGCGTGCGCCGTCCACCTTCTTGATATAGTCGGGAAAGCGCAGGCGTATGCCCTCCATATACAGACCTTGCCAAAGCTCCGAAAAATCGGTGTCGCCTTTCTTGCCGCCCGAAAGCTTATAGGGTTCGAAGCCCGGCGCGTTGCGGGTCTGACTGAAATCGAGCGTCACCTTTTCGGCGGCGAAACTCCAGTCGGGAATATTCTTGAGGCCGAATTCGGGCAGGGAAAGACTCACCACAATATCGTCGAGACTCTTGGCGTTGCAGAAGAACGTGGTGCGCAAGGGTTCGTTGGTTCTCTCGCCGTGGTCGATATACACGATATTTTCGTCGGTGACGCTCAGTTCCGCGCTAATCTGCAATTCCTGAAATCCCTTGCAGTTGACAACGGCATAGGTGGGCGGCAGACCGTCCGCGCTCTTGCTGTGGTCGCCGTTGTCGCTCCGTCCCAAGAAACGCAGGCAGAATTTGTCGCCTTTGTCCTTAAAGACCACATCGCCCATAAGGGCGAGTTTCACATCGCCGATATAGCCGCCTTTGTTGCTGATGAGCACCTTGTCGGCGCCGAAGAACAATTCGCGTTTGCCACCCTGCCAATCGGGGCCCGAAATGCGCAGATAAACGGCCAGCTCGGTGTAGTCGGCGCCGAAGACGGCATCGGTAAAGAGCAAATCGTAGTGGGTGTTTCCAATTGTGGTGCGCATTCCCACGGGTAGTTTCTGCAACTCGCCGGGAGTGACCACATCGGTGCGTCCGAGATATTCCTCGAATTTGTCGTACCATGCCTTGATGCTGTCTGAGGCGGCCGCGCACGCGGCCGCCGACAAAGCCACCCACAGAAACAGACAGCATAAGGACAGAAATAAAAACCTTTTCATAAGCCTGTGATTTCGTTAAACACAGGCAAAAGTAGAGGCGGGCCCGCGGGCCGGGCAAAGAAATTAAGTTAATGATTGTTAAAATTAAGTTTTTTTAACACCGAACCGTCTCAGAAGCCACGGAGAGGGCGTTGGACTTTTCCCGACTTATTTTTCGGGCGGGGTGATTTTAACAAATTCCACACGGAAGCGGGCCCCTTTCCGCGCGGGCGCGGGCTCATCTTCGTCGAGCGAAATGTGGGCGTTCATGCTCTCGGCCAACTTCCGGCAGATAGACAATCCCAAGCCCGCGCCCGCGCTCCTCGTAGTGAAATGCGGTTCAAAGATGCGCGTCCTTTTTTCGGCATCTATCCCGGGGCCGTTGTCCCCCACTATAATAATATAGATTTCTTCCATTTCACGCAACTCCAATACGATGCGGGGATTTTCCGTACCCGCTTCCTGCAAGGCCTGCAAAGCGTTCTTGATAAGGTTGTGCAAAATCTGCTCCACGAAACGCGGGTCGGCCTCTATGCAGACTTGCTCGGCCATAGGCGGCAAAAGAAGCTCGAAAACGGTATGCTCGTCGGCGGCATAGAAAGCCTCGGTCTTCTTGAGGATTTCCACGGGGAAAACGGCTTGCAGCGCGGGTTTCTGCCATTTCGAGAATTGCGAGAAAGCGCCTGCGATAGCGGCCAGACGGTCTATCTGCTCGCACAACAGCGCCGTGAATTTATCCAGACGCACATCGAAATCGGGTTTGCCGTCGCGATAGGCGCGTTGCAGTTGCTGCGCCTGCAATTTGAGAGGCGTGAGCGGATTCTTGATTTCGTGCGCCACTTGCCGCGCCATTTCGCTCCACGCCGATTCCCGCTCCGATTCGGCCAACTTCCGCGAGCTGGTCTCCAACTCGTCCACCAACACATTATATTGCTCCACAAGCTTGCCGATTTCGTCCTTGCGGTTCCATACCAAATGCTCGTTTTTCTGCGTGAGGCTGATGCGCGAAACCTTCTCGGCCACCAACGAAAGCGGGCGGCTGATACGCCGCGCCAACCAATGCGACACGGTCATCATCACCACGCTCAAAAGCACCATCACCGAAAGATAGAAACCGAGAAAACGGTTCATCTCGCTCCGCCACAAATCCTGACGCGAAAAATAGGGCATATAGAAATAGCCCAAGGTTTCGTTGAGCGTATTGCGCAAGGGGAAAACCGCCACCCGCGCCCGAAGTCCGCGCCCGTTGCCTATGGAATGAAAGGTGAGTTGCTGCCGTTCCTCAATCACATCACGCAACAGAAGCGAATCGAGACGGTCCGGCACAAAGTCGTTGGATTGCTCGAAAAGCAGCACGCCCTGCATGGAATAGAAATACACGCCGGTACGGAAGAGGTCGGCCAATTCGTCCACATCCCTGCGAAAAGCCGCTTGCAGACTGTCGGCGCCGTTCCCCTGATAGAACTCCTCGACAGACACCGTCCAATAGCGGTTTTCCATTTCACCCAACACCGAAAGGCTTTCGTTGCGCAGCATCTTGAGATTTTCGTTGCGGTAGGAACGTTGCATGAACCACACGCTCATTACCGAAAAAGCCAAAAAGGAAGCCAGCAACAGGAGATAGGTGCCCGCCCGCAGCCGCTGGGCGTAACTGCCCGCCTCGCCCAAGAAATTCTTGTCTGTCAGAAACAGCACCAACGAACCCGCCAAACCGAAAAGCAGGAAGAAAAGCGAGAAATCGTGCAACATTTCCCAAGGGTCGGCACGGGGTGTGCTCACCACAATGAAACAGTTGTCGGAGAGCGGATAGAAAAGATGACTATACGCCTTCCAATTATTAAAGTAAAGGCTGTCGCCCAACGAGGGGGGAAGGTGATAGGAATAGAGGAAATCGCCCGTATGGCTCAGCAAATCGCCGTCGGAATAGAACGCATACGCATAGAGGGAGGGCAGGCGCAGGCCTTCCTGTCCGGGAAAGTCGGCGAATTTCTTGCGTCCCAATTCGATGTTGATGTGAAGCGTGTCTTCTTCGGCGCGGGGCAGCGAAAGGCGGTAGAGATAGGCGTAATGCTCCACGCCATAGTCAATGGCAAACAGACCGGGCGTGGCGGTCGGAGTGCCTTCCGAAGCCTTCTTAGCGAAGAAACCGGCACACGAAAGGGCGGTGTCGTTGTCGAGCAACAGCCATTCGTCGCCCTCGCAGAACGTAAAGTAGTATTGATAGCGGGAAAAGGCTTTTTCCAAATAGGCGGTCTGCAAATAGGTTTGCAGACTTTGTTCGGCCTCGGGGGCAGCTTCGGCAAGACGCAACAGCATGGTGTCGGAGGTAATCTCCCCCACTCTTTCCGCAAAAAGTTCCTCGGCTTCGAAATCGCGGTTGCCGGCTATGCGTTCCGCCCACCTTTCACGGCGGGAATGCTCCTGACGTTGCGAAACGACATAGAGCGTCCCCGCGCAGAGGGTGCTGTACACCACCAAAAACAGAAGCCGGAAAAGCCACTTCCGCTTTCGGATTTTCGCCGCACGTTCCACGCCTGTCATCAGGGCGAAGCCCACGATGAAAAGCACCGCAAGACAAAGCACGCTCGATGCGTTGAAATCGAGCAGTTCCTTGGCTTGAAGCGGAATATGCGGGTTGTGTCCGAGCATAAAGACTATTTATCCTTGCAGCAGAATTCGGTGAGAACGCCGTGGGTGGACTTGGGGTGCAGGAAGCCGATATTGAGGTTTTCCGCGCCTTTGCGGGGGGCTTTGTCGATGAGTTGAACGCCCTTTTCGGCGGCATCGTTCAAGGCGGTCTGCGTGTCTTCTACGGCAAAAGCGATATGATGAAGGCCCTCGCCTTTCTTTTCGATGAATTTGGCGATAGTGCCTTCGGGGTCGGTCGATTCCAAGAGTTCGAGTTTGGTGTCGCCGAGCTTGAAGAACGCGGTGCGCACCTTTTGGTCTTTCACTTCTTCTATGTTGTAGCATTCAAGCCCCAAAACGTCTTGGTAATACTTGATAGACTCTTCCAAATTCTTAACGGCAATGCCCAAATGTTCAATGTGTGTAGGTTTCATAGCGTTTTGTTTTTAAATAAACGCGCGAAGATACGTAGAAAATTAACAAAATCTTAAAGCCTGTCGAGGGGATTGCATCCTCTGTCATATCTTCGACATTCGTATTCCAAGGGTGCGAATGGTGTCCTTTATCTCGGAAATACGTTTCGCGCTGGGCTTTTTCAAGCCATAGACATAGTTGTAGAGCAGGTTCTTATTTATGCCCATTTGTTCAGCCACTCCCGTCACGGTCAGCATAGGGAAATTGTAAAAAATTCCCGCCACCTCGTTTCGCGTGTCCGCCGTTTCGTAAAAGCTCGAGATATGGATGTCCTCATCTATCTCTTCCCATCGCAAGGCATGGCCATTCAACACAATTTTATAATTTTTGCGTTGCGTGTCCGTGGCTTGCCGTAATAATGGAAAATCGGCAAGAAGTCTGCTGTATATGTGTTTTTTGTCGGACGCCATATAAATGCG
>CAMWVZ010000094.1 GCA_947177845.1 uncultured Bacteroidales bacterium
CCGAAAGAAGTGGAGAGGGCTATTCGGTTGGCCCATACAAGCGTTTTGTAGAGCCGGCGGTAGTCGCGGAAATCCACGCCCGCCACAAAAAGATTTTGTTTATTATTAATAACGCCCTGGTAGTATTCCAACCATATTTTGCCACGCGTGCCGAAATAGATATTCTGCGTGATGAAACGGCTGTGGTCGTAGACCCACTCGGCCTTGAGCCCCACCCGCATCTCGCTCCGGGTTTCGGCAACAAGGCTATTGTAGTCGATGGCCCGGTACATGCTGCGGTCGTAGCGCCCGAACACCGTGCCGCGCAACGAAGAAACGGGCGTGAGGGGATATTTCATCACATAATAGGCATCGTAGGTGTTCTGCTTGGTGGGATAATACGTGTTGTCGTTGAGATTGGCCATGTGCAGGATAACCTGATGCCCGAGACGGCGCTCCAGATATTCGTAGCTGAAGAGGTATTCGGTGCTCGAGAAGTCGAGCGAAAAGGCGAAACCCCCTATCAGACGGTGGTTTTCCATAAGGTCGGAAATGGAAATCTGCGTGAAGCCGCTCACGGTGGCGTTGAGATAGAGCGGATTTTGACTATTTGTAAACTGCTGATAGCAAGCGTTCAGAAAATCAAAACCCAACTGCGCCGTGGAAGCGTTCACCTTGTATTGCACCTCATACATGTGCTGCTTGGGAGGAATCTTGGGAAAGGCCTTCTCCATGCTGTCGGCCTCGGTTTCCTGATTTAAAGAGAGATAGTTTTCGGCAGAAATCCCCTCGCCTGCGAAACTGCCGCCCGAAACGGAGCCGCTGTCGGCGGCCGGCATCACCCCCGCCCGCTTCATCATGAAAATATCGTAGGCCGTGGTCTTGACGCGGTCGGAGGGCAAGGCGTTGCGAAGACTCAGGAAACCCTTTTCAGCCTCCTCCAAGGCCAATTTCCCCGTTGTGTCCTGCAAGGCCGCCCGTGCCAAACTGTCCTGCCGTGCTTTTCGCGCTTTGGCACGCCGTTCCGCTTCCCACACCTGCTCCTTAAAGCGCGAAGGCACCACCTTCGCTTCCTCCAAAGGTGCGCCGACATTCGGGAAAATGCGCTCCAACGGACTCACCGTCAAAGAATAACGCCCCTTGTTGTCAAATTGTTGCCCCGTCTGCGCCACCTCACCTTTCCCCTCCTGCACGTCCATGAACTCCAACCCCGGCTCCAAATCGCTCTGCGTGGCGTAGTGGAAAGTGGAGCGGTAGTGAATGGCCGTGTCGATATGCGAAATCGTACTGCCCAACACGCCCAGCACCCGATTGGTCTGCCCGTATTTGTTGGAGGTGAACGAAAGCACGTTCTGCGCCGCGTTCTGCGGCCTTTTGAGCAAGGTGCGCACATCTTCGTGCGTCATCTTGAAAAGCACGTTGGAGGGATGCGCCAAATCGTAGGCGTAGAGGTTGCGCCCCGGGGAGAAAGTGGGCGCGGTTTCGAACTTTTCGCCCTTGCGAATCGTGTCGTCGGGGCGGTTGGAGGCAAACACGAGCCAATCGGTGCCGGGCACGAAAACAGGGTCGTAATCGTCGTAGAGGTCGAAGGTGATGCGCTGGCGCGTGCCCGCCCCCAAGCGGTAGAGATAGATGTCGGGATAGCCGTTTACCGTACCGCCCAAGGCAATCTGCCTTCCGTCGGGCGAGAAACTGAAACTGTTTACCTTATCGAAGGCGTCGATATGATAGCGCACCGCATCGCGCCCCACGGGCCTGAACTTGAAGCGCCCTTTTTCGTTCCGTTCTATCTTATATACTATCAAGGTGGTGCGTCCCTTTTCCTCGGTCATCACGCCCAAATGGTTGCCGTCGGGATGAAAGCAGAGCAAGGGAAAGGAGTAGTCGGGGTTGTCGTTGACGGCCGCACCCGTGCGGTAGATGCAGAAACGGCGCGGCGGGTCGACGGTCTGCAGGTAGACTTTGGCGCGCCCGAGTTTGTTGCCCGTAAAGGCGGCTTCCTTGCCTGCCGGATTGAGCACGAAACGGTTGTATACATAGTCGGTGCGGTTCGTGCGCGCCAAAGCCAGGCTGTCGGTGAGAGGGGTGCGGCCGTCAACGGAATATTCCGCTTTATAATAACGGAACCACTTGTCCACAAGGTCTTTGAACGGTGTATTGAGCGCCACGCTGAACGTCTTTTTGGGGTTGCGCTCGGTGGAAACCACCCGAATGCAGCGCGACACGGCGTCCGCCCCGTAGGTCTGCGCCACAAAATGCCAGAAAGAATGCCCCACGAAAGCGGCATCCTCCCCCTCCAAACCCGCCATATAGCGGTATTCTTTCCGTTGTATGGCCACCGCCATACGCTCGTCCAACTCCTCATCCCAATCGCGTGCGAAATACGAGGCCGCCCCGCGCGTAAACCACGCAGGCAAATCCATGAGATAGGAATTCTTGTACTGCGAACCCACCTTGGCGCCCGTAATGGCCTGCGACACCAACAATTCGGCCATGGCGCGGCGGATTTGCCGTTCAAAATCCACATAATCGCCCTCGAAATACAAGAAAACCTTGTTGTCTAAGAAACGGGTGATTCCTCCCGTGTTCGCACTCGATTCGGTCTTCTCGTCAAGATAACCTATATTGCTCTGCTTGAGGTCGGAAAGACGGTTAAAAACGATAAAGCGCAAGCCCTCCTGCGTTTGAAAGCCCACCTTGGCCTCCATTTCACCCAAATGGTCGCGCACATAGGCGGCCGTGTAGAGGGCGAGATTCTTGCCCTGTTCGTTGAAATAAACATCGAAGCCGTTGAAACGGTAGTACATCCAAATGAATTTGTCGTACTGCACCCGTTTGCGCCCGAAATTCTGCTCGCTGCCCGTATAGAACTGGGCATGGACGGGCACGGCGCCTATCGAAAGACATAAAAAAACGGCAAAAAAAGCCCTTCGCCACCCTTTCGGGCTCCTCTCCGAGCTTTTCTTGCCGTTCATTCAGAAACAAAAACTTACAGTTGAGGGCCGGCGGCAACCAAGCGCTTGCCTTCTTCAGTATCGGTGAAGTTCTCGAAATTCTTGATGAATTTGGCACCGAGGTCGCGGGCGGCCTTGTCCCAATCTTCGGGATTGGCCCACAGGTTGCGCGGGTTGAGAATCTTGGGATCCACGCCGTTCACCATAGTGGGAACATCGAGGTTGAACACCGGAATCTTCTCGGTGGGAGCCTTGTCGAGCGAACCGTCGAGAATGGCGTTGATGATGGCGCGTGTGGAAGGAATGTCGATACGACGGCCCACGCCGTAAGGACCTCCGATCCAGCCGGTATTCACCAAATAGGCCGTGGAGTTGTGCAGTTTCATCTTCTTGACCAACTCACGCGCATAGACGGTGGGGTGAAGCAAGAGGAAAGCCGCACCGAAGCACGACGAGAACGTGGGCGTGGGTTCCTTGATGCCGCGCTCGGTTCCCGCCACCTTGGCCGTGTAGCCGCTCAGGAACTGGTATTGCGTCTGGTCGGGGTCGAGGCGCGAAACGGGAGGCAACACGCCGAAAGCGTCGGCGGTGAGGAAAATCACCTTGCTCGGATGTCCGCCTTTCGAAACGGGCTTCACAATGTTGTTGATGTGATAGATAGGATACGAAACGCGGGTGTTTTCGGTCTTGGAGGCATCGTCGTAGTCGATTTTGCCCGTCTTGGGGTCGAACACCACGTTTTCCAAGAGCGCATCGCGCTTGATGGCGCCGAAAATATCGGGTTCGTTTTCCTTGGACAAGTGGATGCACTTGGCGTAGCAGCCGCCCTCGAAGTTGAACACGCCCTCGTCGTCCCAGCCGTGTTCATCGTCGCCGATAAGCTGGCGTTTGGGGTCGGTGGAAAGCGTGGTCTTGCCGGTGCCCGAAAGCCCGAAGAAAATGGCCGTATCGCCGTCTTTGCCCATATTGGCCGAGCAGTGCATGGCCGCCATGCCCTTGAGGGGCAAAAAGTAGTTCATCACCGAGAAAAAGCCTTTCTTCATCTCGCCGCCATACCACGTGCCGCCCACGATAGCCCTTCCCAAATCGAGGTTAAAGGCCACATACACTTCGCTGTTCATGCCTTCGGCCTTGTAGTCGGGATAGGTGGTCTTGCAAGCGTTGAGCATCACGAAATCGGGCTTGAAGCTCTTTTCTTCCTCGGCGGTGGGGCGGATGAACATGTTTTTGGCGAAGTGCGCCTGCCAAGCCACTTCCGTTACGATACGGATAGCCAAACGCGTGTTTTCGTTGGCACCCACGAAACCGTCCTGCACATAGAGGTTCTTGCCCGAAAGCTGCTTCACGCTGTTGGCTTCCAGTTTCTTCCACAATTCGGGAGAAATGGGGTGGTTGTCGGAACCCTTGCGGTTGGGAGCCGCCCACCAAACGTTGTTTTCGGAAGCTGGGTTGCGCACGATGTATTTGTCTTTGGGCGAGCGTCCCGTAAAGATGCCCGTGTCGACGGTCATCGCACCGGTTTCGGTGAGATAGCAACGGTCGAATCCGCTCAACGAAGCATCGGACTCGTGTTTGAAAAGTTCGTCGTAAGAAAGGTTGTAGAAAATTTCCTTCACACCCGAAAGACCGTAACTTTCAAGGTCTTTCTGTAATTTTTGCATTTCCATGATTGGTTGGTTTATTTCTTTTACTCTTTGTTCGCCGCCCGTCTGCCTTACGGAAAACAGGGCTTAAAAAACAAGCGAAAATAATAAATAAAACAGATGAGCGGAAACCCCCGCGCAAAGCCCGCCTATCGTGTGCGCTCCGATGGCTTTCGGAACGAGGTTGCGGTAGCCGAGCGAATCGAGCATGGCCGAATG
>CAMWVZ010000095.1 GCA_947177845.1 uncultured Bacteroidales bacterium
CAAAACGCGTACCAAAATGGTACACAATTTTAATAAATCAGGTAGTAGCGGTAGGCGTAGGTGTGGCCGTATTCGGCGGTGAGCTCTTCGGTGGTCTTTTGACCTTGTCGCCAAAGTGAAAAATCGTGCAGGAAACGGCGGAAGTTCCGCTCTACTCCCTCATCGAGAGGAAAATCTTTCAGGGAAGATTGAATCGAATCGGCAATCGGATATATCTATTTAAAAGTGAATAATCTAAAAAGACAAGAAATAATTGTATGAATATGTAGAGCCAAATTCTTCCGTTAATTCTTCGGAAGTCTTTTTGCTGTGTTGCCACAAAGCACGAGCATCTAAAAAACGATTGACATTCCGTTCAGTACCCTCATCCCAAGCCACATTGTCTAAATACAGTCGAACGGAATCGCTAATTGGGAAATTATACAACTGCATGATGCAAAACATTTCTTGATATGGACGGGGAATTCTATACATCGAATCGTCGGGCGCAGCGGTTTGTCCACTCATACGTAAGTATGCGGGCAGAAAATATGCCGCTCCCATTAAATTTTTGTGAATTAAATTATAAAGAATGATACAATGCAAAATGTTTTGAGAAGTAGGATTTTGTGCCCACCTTGCGCGGCATTCGGCTTCCATGCTTGGCATATCGTTCATATAGTCGGTGAGGCCCTTTTGACCATAGGCGATGATTTTCTCTGCCAAGACCTGCACCTCCTCGGAACTTTTGGACGAAACCGCCCCCGAAACCGAATCCTCGGAAGCCCGCAAAAACGCCAACACCTCACCATACTTCAATGCCTCTTTTTTCCAACCCTTCAGCCCCGTCCACACCCGGATATATCTCTCCGCCAAATTCCATTGTTCGCACGCCATCATGGCCGGCACCATCAACGCCAATGCCTCTCCCGACACCCCGTCTTTCTCAATAGCGTTGATTCCCAAACAATAAACCGCTGTTGGATTGTCCAACACCCGCTGGCGGAGCATACCCGCCAACGAATATTCCCTCGTCGCCCCATCCTCCATACCATTATAGATTTCGGGAATGCGATAGTAGGAAAAGAAATTGGAAAGGAGCGTTCCTGAGCCGATGAGAGCTGTTTTTGTATAGGAGGCCAAACGCAGACGGAAGAGGATTTCGTTTTCCGAAAGTTTAGGATAAAGCGAATTTTTCCCCGTAATCACATCGTTAATTGGGAAAGGATGCGAAAACCAATACGCATTGGCAAAGTCTAAGGCCTCGGAATAGCGTTCTTCTATACAAAGGCGTTCCATTTCTTTCAGTTGAATGTCAAATACATCCTTATGTTGGCTGCAACCCGCCGTCAACATGCATACGGTTGCCGCCAAGATGCCGCCCCAATAGCTTAACCGAAATCCGAAACCAAGTTTTTGCATGATGCGTACTGTTTAATGCCCCGACTCAACTACATGAGAAGAGCGTGTGTCGGGCTTAAAGTATGATAAATCGGGAATAAGCGCGTCTTGAAAAACCATTTCCCGCCACTTTTCCGTTGTGATTTTGGAGGCGTTTCTACTTAGAACAGGGAAAATGAACGAGCGTGTATTCCACAGGTAATATTCAGGGCTTTTTTGAGGAAGGAGAAAAGGTGTGGAAAAGTTGCCGAGAGAGTCGAAATAGGCTATATGCAGCAATGTGTTTGCACCGGTTTCCTTCTTACTGCTGTAAATTACCCATCGTCCATTGCTGCTCCATACAAGACGGCGGTCGCTGTCGGGAGAATTCAGTATATCGGCATCTTTTAAGCAAGAATCCGGTTTTTCCTGCAAATCCACCAAAGCGATATCGCCTTGGTCCTGAGAAGGGAAAGAACCCATAAGGAGAGTGGAAATCCCCACATAACGGCCATCGGGACTAACCGAAGGAATAGAGGCACTCAACATATGCGAACTAAAATTGTATAGCAGGGAGAGCGAGTCAAAAGAACCTGTTTCTGGGTTGAAATCAATCTGATATAAGTTATAACGAAAAGAAGCCAAGTTCTGCTTTTCGTGTTGAGGCGACAGGGTGTCCGGATTTATGCGGCGTGCCCGGCAGAAATAAAGTTTCTTTCCATCGGGAGACCAAGCTGGAAACGAATACTGATAAGCATCGTCATGGAGTTCGGGCGAACTGAAAATGCGATTGTTCCGTATATCATAAAGCACAATGCGTCCCGAAACATCCAACATAAAATCTTGTGTTCTATAAGAATTTACATAGCGTATGGGATGGATGCGCGTGGTGGCAAAAGCGATATACTTTCCGGACGGATGCCAATCGGGATAGGAAAGGCGGAAGCCATATTGCGGAGGAACGGTCAACTTCACCACCGTGTCCCCGCGTATAACCAATGTGCCGGCATGGTTTTTTCTCAAATGAATCACCATGTGCGAAGCATTGTGGGAACAAATGGTATGGCAATTCATGCAGTTGTTTTCGGTGAGGGTGTTATCCATCAAAAGTTTCTCTCTAAAATCCTGCATACACCTCTGATAAACTTGCAGTTGATGTCCCATATTCTCATCGTGGGGGCCGGAACGATAAATGAGGTAGGGGTCTATGCTGTCTTTCGCTACAAACCATGTACGAATAAGCCCCGACTCTGTCTGTCGGCCTGTGCGGATATCTATGCGGAGAAAGCCGTTGTTTTGAGCGGCTTTTTCGGTAAGGTTCCTCCATTGCGAAAGTTTGAAGGCAACTTTGCCGGAAGTCTTGATTCGGGTTTGTTTCAAGGAATTGCCACTGCTGTCGCATGCGGTTACACATACTCGATAGCGGGAGTGTCCGATACCCGATGCGTTGTCGGTTGAAGTGATTTGAAAATTGAGAGGAGCTATGTTGCAAGGTACGATCAAATTGTTGGAATAGGAGGGGTATATTGCTAAATTTCCTTCCGCACAAGAAGGAAACCGGGGCGAGCGACACGCCCCCGCCAAAATCGCCAAGATTAAGAATCCGAGGAGGTTTATCTTTTTCATAAGGATTGTCCAAACAAGTAAAACCAAGTGTACGTAAACCCGTATTTCTCCTTCATCTCACCCCATGTAATCTTTCGTTGCTGATAATACGCATAGTCTCTCCAAAACCTTTCCGCCAAATTTATGTAAACCTCCTCTATAGGGTAACCGCCAAAGGTTTTGTTTTGTAGTGTTTCGCGCGAGATGCGGAAAGGAAAACCCGCTTGCAGACAAAGACCTTCCTGCACATAGCCCGGTAAACTTTCCCGTCCCCTTTCCCGATAGCCGTTCGCCAACAGCGGCAACAAACTTATGTTTCGATAGAAAAGCGCTTCGAATGTATAATAATCCCAAAGAGATGACGGTATATCAACAGGTTCGCCCTCCATGTGTTTTTCAACATAAATGTTCACCCATTCGTTGAGGTTGTATGTGCCCTTTATCAAGGCAGGCGAAGCAAGGGCAAAGGGAAAGGCCCCATCCTCCGCCTCACCAAACGGATAATCTTGATAATCTGTTTGAAATGCACCGCATAAAGTATGGGAGCGATAGCGTAAAGCTCTTTGCAAAAGTCGGGTTTGATGTGTTCCGGCAAGCATGTGGAGCAGAGGCTCCATATAGCGGTTCTGCCAACCTGTTTTTTCGAGGAATGTGAATAAATAAGGGTTTTGCGGAGCATAAAGCCCTAACACATCGTAGAGTTTTATATAAGCATAGCCTATTTTGTATTCGGAAGGCAATTGTCCATGAAAAAATGTTTTGAATTCGGGATATTCGATATAGTCCAACCAACAATTGTTCCATAAGCCTTCTTGTAAAAGCGCCGCTTCCAAAAAGGCGCCCAACTCTGTGCGGTTTCTTATAAAAGTTTCGTCTTGCGGCAGTTTGGAAACGGATACAACACCATGCTTTTTGTAATAACTGTTACATAAGTCTATTACTTTGTTGTGATTGTTTTGAAATGCGGCAACCTGCACGCGGAGCAGCGTTTTTTGGAGGGAATGTTGGGGGTTGAATCTTGGATTTTGCTGAAAGCCGAACAAAAATACAAATGCGCAGACCCCACACGCAAGCGGACACAGAATTCTCGCCAAGCTCGTGTCTAACTTTTTATAAACTGCGCATAAACCTGCCGCCACAGCCCCCACATACAGAGCCTCCGCAAATCGAAGATACGGAGGATAGAGAGAAAACGCAGGCGTATGATTTCCAATCCACAACCAAAGGCTTAACGCCCCCATCACCCCCAACAAAACAAAGGCACCTATACGCCCCTTGATGGAGGAAACACGTTTCCATACACGCACAAATATGTTCAGAAATGCCATATCCACAAGCAGATTCACCGATATAGCGGCATGAATGGGCTCGGGGTTGGCAAAGAAATAGAAGAAAAGAGGCAGGAGAAGGGGCGTGAAACAGCCGGCCACTCCATACGCCAAGGCGATAAAAACAAAACACACCAACAAAACGGTGCACAAAAGCAGCGGCGTGTTGAGGTAGAATTGGCTGACAAAACGCCATAAAAACTCGCTTAAGCGGGGTTGTATGGTGGAAGTTTCTTCCCACAGGCTTCCATCGCTTTGTATGTTCGGGGAAGGTGCAATACCCTGCGCCATGGAGATATATTCTTTTTCCCCCAACCCGGAAAAGAATGGCTTTACAAAACTATCCGTGTAGGAAAAGAAAGAAACGGAATACTGAAACTGAAAGTTCGGGAGGAAATAAATACAGAAGAAAAGGGTAACCGCTACCGTAACCATTATGGAGGTTAAGTCTTTGGCGCAAAATTTCCCGATGGTTTTGATACGTTGCATGGCCGGTCC
>CAMWVZ010000096.1 GCA_947177845.1 uncultured Bacteroidales bacterium
ACGGCGAACACACCCAAACGGGCGATAGCCATTTCCAAGCCCATGGCCAAGGCCATTTCCTTGCCGGCAAACCATTTGGCGATGGCGCGCGAAACGGTGATTCCCGCCATTTCACAACCGCAACCGAACACCATAAAGCCCAGACAGGCCAGTTTGGCATTGCCGGGCATACTCATCCACCACGAATTGAGCCATTGCTCGAGACCCGTACCGGCAAAACCGTCGCTCACGGCATAAAACTTGATGCCCGCGCCCACCACCATGAGCGAGGCGGAAAGGATGCCCGTGAAGCGCACGCCGCACTTGTCGAGGATAATACCCGCCAAAATCAAGAAGCCGCATACATTCAAAATGTATTCGGAGGCGGCATACGTGCCGAAGACGCCGGGCGTCCACCCGCGCTGCCCTTCGATGAGCGACTGCAGGGGCGACATCACGTCCACAAACATATAGGCGAAGAACATCATCAGTGCAATCAGCACCAAGGCTGTCCACCTCGCCGCAGGATAATCGTTCAGAACCTTTTGGATTTTTTCTGTCATGATTTTATAATTTAAGTATCCGTTTGATGATTTTCCGTATTATGCGCGGTCGGAGGTTTCTCCCGCCTCCGCCGGCTTCATATACTTGAAGTTCATGGCATAGGCACCCACCCAAAGAATCATCCATACGAGGCCGGTCCACGAAAATCCCGTATTGCCGAGCCACATGCCTGCGATAAACACCACGCATTGGGCAATGGTATAGATGTGAAATCCGATGCGGTTCAGCTTCCACATCATGGCCGCTCCCACCACCGATGCCGCATAGAAGAGGAACATCAGCAGATAGTAGAAACCCGGCACGGCGAGCATCGTTTCGAGTTGGGTTTCGAGCGTGGGCGCCATGGAATAATAGCTTTCAAAAGCTCCGGATTCGAACATCCCGCGCAACATGGGACGCATGGCCCCGACAAGCGCCATGGAAAGCGCCGAACAACCGCTTCCGATAAAGGTAAGCACGCAAAGCACCGACAGGAAGGTGGGGCGTTGCGGTTTCATCGTATCTTCCATTTTTAAATAATTTTAAATTTGCACATTATAGCGATTTAACAAGTCGGAGGCCTGCGCGGCGAGCTCGGTCAGGCCGTTCTGTTCGGCCAGATAACGCACATAGCCCACCACATTCACCGCCTCCTGAATCTGTCCGTTCAAACCTCTCTGGTATTTGCGCGGAAAGCCCATGAAATACTCGATACGGCCACTATAATTATTGAAGATGCGCCGCAGCACATCCTCGCCCTTGTCGGGAGCGCCCGCATAGAAATACGCCTGTGCGTAGAGAATGGTGTTGTTGCCGTATTCCAATACCGAGTCGGGGAAGAAATACAAGCCCTTGTCCAAGGCCTCTATAGCCTTTTCGTTCTGTCTCTCGCCAATCAAGGCCATGGCCAGCGAAGCATATTGATGCCGCGCCTGTTCCGACCACGAGCGGGTTTCGGGATCCAAGGCCGACTTGCCCGTGTGAATTTCACCCCAATCGAATTGGTTTACAAGCAAATCGTAGGTCTTCTCCACATTCATGCCGTTGGAGCGGTTGTCCAAGGAATTGCGGTTGTCGTTCCTGAAAGGTACGAAACGGAACACCATACCCTCAATCTGTCCCTGCGACAAAGCCGGCATATAACTGTTGTGCCCGTAGGGACTCACCATATAGAAAGGCCTGTCCTCGATATTGTTGGCAAGCAGGTCGAGCAACACCAAATTCGCCTTGGTGATATTGCTACCGTTGATGCTCCACTCAATGGTTTCGGGGGTACGGGCGATTTCGTCCTCGGTATAAAGCCCCGACTGCGCCATTTTGGCTTTATCGGGCGTGAGCTTGATTTTGCGCGAGGGGAAGAAGGAATACGTTTCGCCCGACTGCGCCTTCACCTTGGTGGCGGGATTGGACGAATTGACGAAGCGGAGCAGGTCGGTCAGCTCCACGGCCGACGAAATCTGATCGCTCAGCATCACCGCATCGTTCTTGCCGCCTCCGTAGTTCTTGTTGTCGAGCGTGAAGCGGAAGGGATCCGATTCGTAGACGCGCGTGTAGAGAGGCTGAATCAGCCACGAGCTGTTCACCAAAATACTGTTTATCAAACGTACGTCGGGACGGATTTTCTCCACATGCTGGCAATACCACATGGGATAGGTGTCGTTGTCGCCGTCGGAAATCAACACCGCGTTCGGTTCGCAGGAAAGCAGCATATTGCGCCCGAAATCGCGGGCGGAGGTGCGGTGCGAACGGTCGTGGTCGTCCCAGCCCTGCTGCGCCATAATGCCCGGCACGGCAAAGAGGCAGACCATGGTAAGGGGCGCATAGGTGAGGCCTTTCACGGCATTCGACTTATTCTTGAGCAAGCGGCCCAGCCCTTGGGCGATGCCCGCCACGCCCAGCCCTATCCAGACGGCGAAGGCATAGAACGAACCCACCACGGCATAGTCCCTTTCACGGGGCTCGGTGGAGGGTTGGTTCAGGTAGAGCACAATGGCGATGCCTGTCATGAAGAACAACAGGAAAACCACGAAGCAATCTTTGGAACGGTAGCGGTATTGGGCCAGTAAACCGATGATACCCAACAGCAAAGGCAGGAAGAAGAACGTGTTGCGGGCCGGATTTTCCTTGAGGAAACGGGGCAGGTTGTCCTGCGGTCCCAAACGCATCTCGTCGATAAACTTGATGCCGCTTATCCAGTTGCCGTTCACCACATCCACGGTGCCGTCCTCGTTAAAGCCGCGCCCCATGATGTCGTTCTGACGCCCCACGAAATTCCACATGAAATAGCGGCCATACATCCAGCCCAACTGATATTTCCACAGATAGCGGATGTTCTGCCCGAAAGAAGGACGTTCCTTGCCCCGGTGTCCGCTCCATATCTGATTGTAGGTGACGCAAGGACGGCCTCCGCTCTGCATATCGGAGTGAATGCGGGGGAAGAGACCGCAATGCGCGTCGTCGTAGGTGAGCTTCTGCGAAGAGTAGCCCGCGAATTCGTAGCGGTGCGTGCTGTCGTTGCGCTCGTATTGCGGGCTGGAAGGCTCCACATCGGTGAGACGGGCGTTGTAGTATTTTCCGTATACCAAAGGCGTGGAACCGTATTGGTCGCGGTTGAGATACGAGAGCAGGCTGATGGCGTTCTTCACTTCGCCTTGATTCAAAGGCACTTCGGCATTGGCGCGAATCACCAACGTAAAGAAGGTGGAATAGCCGATAAGCAGGAAGCACACGCACAGCAAGGCGGTATGCAGAATCACGCGCTCGTGTTTCTTGGCATAGAGGAGGCCGAACACCAGCAATCCCGCGAACAGAACGAAGAAAAACAAGGTTCCGAGATTGAAGGGTGCGTGCAGGGTGTTCACGAAAAAGAGCTCGAAATAGCCCGCCAGCTTCACCGTCCAAGGCACGATGCCCCACAGGATAAAGGCCAGCAGGACAAACGAAAGCAGGAGCGACAGCCAGAAACGCTTGCCCGTAGGTTTGAACTTACGGTAGTAAATCACAAACACGATGGCGGGAATAACCAGCAGGTTGAGCAAGTGCACGCCGATAGCCAGGCCGATAAGGAACGAAATGAAGATGAGCCAGCGGAGATTGTGCGGCTCGTCGGCCACCTCGTCCCATTTCAGGATAGCCCAAAAGGTGACGGCGGTGAAGAAAATGGACATGGCGTAGACCTCGCCTTCCACGGCGCTGAACCAAAAGGAGTCGGAGAACGTGAAGGCCAAGGCTCCCACGGCGGCCGAGCCGAGAATCAACAGACTCTGCGGCCATGTAGGCTGCCAAGTCTTGTAGTCGGAGGCGTCTTTGCGCAAGGTGCGACGGCCGCGGCTGTCTTTCTCGGTGGCGAATGTAAAGGAATAGACCAATTTACGCCCGAGCATGGTGACGGACCAAAACAGGAAGAGAATGGTGAAGCTGCTGCACAGGGCCGACATCACGTTCACCATAAAGCCCACCTTCGCCACATCGCCGAAAGCCAAGGCGCCGAACAGACAGCCTAAGAGTTGAAAGGTGGGGGCTCCGGGGGGGTGTCCCACCATGAGTTTGGTCGCGGTGGAGATATATTCCCCGCAATCCCACCAACTGCCGGCTCTTTCGGCGGTGCCCACCAGCACTACGGTGGCAATCGCCCATACCAGCCATCCTGTAAGATTGTTCCAGAAACGATAGGTTCGCATAGGATTTTGATTTTCGTAAGAGCGCGAAGTTACAAAAAAAACAGCGTTTGCGAATTGCGAAAATTTAGGGTAAGTTTGCAACGTTGAAAGACCATTGAAAAACCAATAATTTTTATTAATATGAAAAAAGTGCATGTTTTCAATGCAGGGCCGTGCAAATTGCCTCAGCCCGCGCTTGAAGCCGGTATCGAAGCCTTGAAAGATTTCAAGGGAACCGGAATGTCCGTTATCGAAATCTCCCACCGTACCAAGGAATGGGAATCGATTATGAACGAAACCGTAGCCCTCTGGAAAGAACTCTACAACATTCCCGAAGGCTATCACGTGTTGTTCTTGGGCGGCGGTGCCAGCACCCAGTTCTGCTACGTTCCCTACAACCTGCTCAACAAGAAGGCCGCTTACCTCGACACGGGCGTATGGGCTCACAAGGCTGCCAAGGAAGCCAAGTTGTTCGGCGAAGTTGAAATCGTAGCCACTTCCGAAGCCGATGTCTACAATCATATTCCCAAAGGTTGGAAAATCCCCACGGATGCCGACTATTTCCACATCACCA
>CAMWVZ010000097.1 GCA_947177845.1 uncultured Bacteroidales bacterium
GTTACGGCCTTACGGTGAAGGGTTGGACGATGCGTTTTTCGTTGAGGAGGACGAATTCAACCCAATAATCGTCGGGGGCGAGGAAAGAGGCATCGATGATGTTGGGGCATGAGGGGACACAGTCCGAATCATCCTCCACCATTACCAGATGCCCTTTTTGTGTATAGATGCTGTATCGCACCACTTCCTGCACGGGGTTCACCTCAAAGGAATAGACGTTCTTGCGGTCGGTTTCGGTGGTCTCGACGAAGAACACGCGGTTCCTCTCCACGCTGTCTTCGCCCACATACTCGAAACGGATGCGCAAGGTATTGAGCGAAACGGGAGGTATGCCGCCCCCACCCTTTCCTTTCTCCACACCCAACATCACATAAAGGTTTCCTTCGGTATTGGTGACGGCGTAAACGGGTTCGTCGTAGTTCTGCTCCACATAGCGCAGCGTGCTGTCTTCGGCGGTCAAATCGCCCAGATAGGCTAAGTTCTTGCCCGACGCGGCACCGCTTCCCTTACTGAAATTGCCTCGGTTATAGAGCGTTTTGGGGCGGAGGTCGTTGGCACCGAGTTTCAGGTGTACGGACGAAGCCACTTCGGAAGGTTCGACGGTGAAGGAGGAGAGAAAGGAAAGGCGATAGAGCGAAGAGGGCTTCAACCCCCCGAAAAGTTTGTATATAAAGAGGAAATCGCCTTCCTGCGCCTGAGCGAACGAAAGACGGATGCCGCCGAGCGTGTCTTGTTCGGTGCGTTGCCAGCCTATATGAATGGGGGCGTGATAGGTGTTGCGTTGCAGGATATACATACCCTTCCAATCGTCGTCGCCGTTGGTGAAGCGATGACTGTAAACCTCGCTCTGTCCCACAGGCTGTGCGTTTACGGCACCGCCCGCCACGAAAGCCGTCACGACACCTATTGCCCAATATCTGAAAAATCTTTTCATAGAGTTTCGTTTCAGCCTACCGATTCTTTCATTTTCTCGGCGTTCTCGGCAAGTTGCAGAGCGTCTATCAACTCTTGGATGTCGCCGTCCATAAAGGTGCCGAGCGTGTGCGTGGTGTAGTTGATGCGGTGATCCGTGACGCGGCTCTGCGGGTAGTTGTAGGTGCGGATTTTCGCCGAACGGTCGCCCGTGGAAACCATGGTCTTGCGTTTGGAGGAAATCTCGTCCAAATATTTCTGATACTCGATTTCGTAGATACGGGTACGGAGCACCTTCAACGCCTTCTCGTAGTTCTTGATCTGCGATTTTTCGTCCTGAATGGCCACCACGATGCCCGTGGGGATATGGGTGAGACGGACCGCCGAATAGGTGGTGTTGACCGACTGCCCGCCGGGGCCCGACGAACAGTAGGTGTCCTTGCGTATGTCGCTTGCCTTGAGCTCCACATCGAATTCATCGGCCTCGGGCAATACAGCCACCGACGCGGCCGAAGTATGCACACGCCCCATGGTTTCGGTGGCGGGAACACGTTGCACCCGGTGCACGCCCGACTCATATTTGAGAATGCCGTAGACGCCTTCTCCCGACACATTGAATATCACTTCTTTATATCCACCCGCCGTGCCTTCGGTGAAATCCACCGTCTCCACCTTCCAGCCCTTGTTGTCGCAATAGCGGGTGTACATACGGTAGAGGTCGCCCGCAAAAATGGCCGCCTCGTCGCCGCCTGTACCGGCGCGAACCTCCACAATGGCGTTTTTGGAATCCTGCGGGTCGGCGGGAATGAGAAGGACCCGGATTTTCTCCTCCAACTCGTCCTTTTCCTTGACATACACGGCCAACTCTTCCTTCGCCATTTCGCGGAATTCCTCGTCCTTTTCCGTATTGAGCACCTCCTTGGCGTTCTCGATATTGGAAAGCAGGTTGCGATATTCCTTATAGGCAACCATAATCGGCTGCATATCCTTATAATCCTTGCTGAGCTTGATGTAACGCTTCATGTCCTGCATCACATCGGGCTGGTTCATTTCCTGCTCAATCTCCTTGAAACGCACCTGCAGCGCGTCCAGCTTGTCTAACATACTGTCCATATACTCCTTTTTCCGAAACGCACAAAGATACAACGCAAAGGCAAATTTTTGTGTAGTTTTGTAAAAAAAACAACCCACCATGAAAAAACTCAAGCTCTTTATCATGGCTATCGTGCTCACAGCCGGATTCTCCACGGCTTGTTCGGATAGCAAAACCTCGCAAGACATGAACGGAAACAACACCTTGGAAATGCTCAAGACCCGGCGGTCCGTCCGCTATTATCAAGACCGGTTGCCCGAAAAGGAACTGCTCGAAAAAATTCTGGAGGCCGGTACCTACGCGCCTACGGGAAAAAACAACCAAGCGCCTATCATCGTGGCCATCACCAACAAGGAAACGCGCGACAGACTGTCGAAACTCAATGCGCAGGTATTGGGTTCGGAAAACGATCCTTTCTACGGCGCTCCGGTTGTGCTGGTGGTTCTTGCCGACCGCAACTTCGCCAGCACCTATATTTATGACGGCGCTTTGGTAATGGGCAACCTGATGAACGCCGCCCATGCCGTGGGCTTGGGTTCGTGCTGGATTCACCGCGCCAAGGAAGTGTTCGACTCTCCCGAAGGCAAGGAACTCTTGAAGGAATGGGGCATTGAAGGCGATTACGAAGGTATCGGCAACTGCATCGTGGGCTATATCGACGGTGTGGCGCCCGAAGCCAAGCCCCGCAAGGACAACTATATCTACTGGGTGGAATAAAATCCCGCAGGATTTTTCTACGTCCCGGGGCCCGATGAGGGTTCCGGGATTTTTTTTGCGGTCTGCATCTGTTTCCCGAACCGCCGTTTGTGTCTTTCTTCGCCGTTTGAAGCCCTTGTAGACGGCTTTTAACAATTTTTAACACTTCCGATTTCGATAAAACCGCCTGTTCCGCGATATAGGGGAAAACATTTTAGCTTGCAAACGCTATGAAAAGATTGTTTTTCCTATTGCGGATGGGAGTGCTGATGAACGTGGGGTTGTGGAGCGGCGGGGGCGGCGCCGTGGCGCAGGAGATTTCTCCCCTGCCCTTCTCTCTCCAGTCCACGCCTGCCAATCCCAACCGCACGGAGATAGGCGCCGCCCCCGCCGCGTTCCTCCTGTCCCACCGCTCCTGCATCGGTTTCATCAAGGAAAACGGTGATTACCGCCTGCGGGCGGATTGGGTACAGAAAAGAAATGTATGGTCGGTATTCTATGGATACCAAGGCTTTAAACTGCTTCATCGGCAAAGCATAGGTTTTGCCTATGCGCGGAGTTTCACGCCCGCACTGCAAGGAGAAATCCGCTTCGCCTACGGTTTCTTCAATCCTGTGGAGGAGCGGGGCATCGGGCAATATCTCACGCCGGGGCTCACACTCTCCTTTCAGCGCGAAAAATGGGGATTGCGCTTTGCCTACGAACAGCGGGTGCGGTTACGGAACGCCGACGGAAACGGAGGCAGCGCCGGGGAATGGAACGAGCGCTTGGCTTTCTCTCTGGGTGCCAACTGCCGTCTCCACACGGGCTTGTATTGGGGTGTCGACCTCGAGAAAGACATTCGCCACCCCTTGCTGGCCTCCACCACCCTGTCTTATCTGCTTCGTTCTTCTTTCTTGTTTTGGTTGCAGGCACAAGTGAACCCCACCGCGTTTCAAATGGGTTTCGGCTACTGTCACCCCCGCTTTTCCATACAGATTGCCTGCCGCTATCATCCTCCCTTGGGCGCGGAAAGCGAAATCGGCGTGTCGTTGAAACTCGGCGGGCAAAAGTTGAGAAACGGCGGACAAAAAAGAGTGAGGCGATGAAAGCGTGTCGGTGGTGCCGTCTGCTCTTCGGGGTGGTTTTCTTGGCTTTCCTATGCGGGGCGAGAGCGCAGGAAACGGATGATTTTCTGTTTCTTTCAAACCAAGAATTAAATGTGAACGATTTGTCGCAAATGGAGAATGCCGCGGAATATTACGCGCATCTGCGCGAACAGCCACTGTGCCTGAACGAATGCGATGCCGAAGACTTGCGGCAACTCGGAATATTGAATGCCTGGCAGATAGAGTCGCTTCTGCGCTATCGGCAAAGCTACGGGGCTATTGTGTCGTGGAAGGAACTTGTGGATTTCGTAAAGGGGTTTGACGAACAGACCGTGCAGAAACTGCAAGTTTTCTGTACGTTGGAACGGCAAGAGGCCTCCGGTGCAGGTTCCGGGGCGGCTTCGGCGGCGGCTTCCAAGCATCAACTTCTGTTTCGTTACGGGCGCTCGCTCTACCGCACCAAGGCTTATAATAATAAAAAATATGAAGAAAAACCACAAGACTTTCTTTTAAAATACACCGGCTCGCTCTCGCCGCATCTGCAATGGGGTTTCGCGGCGCAGCAAGACAAGGGGGAGGCTTTTTCCAAGCAGGGTTTCGATGCGTATGCAGGTTTTTTGAGCGTGAAGGAAAAGGGCTTTCTGAAAAATCTGACCTTGGGGAATTTTCGGGTGCAATGGGGTTACAATCTGCACACGGGAATGGCGGGCGGTTTCTATGGTTCGCTGCAAGCCGACCTGTTGCAGAGTGCGGGCGGGGGAATCAAAGGCTATACCACAGGAGCGGAATACGGCTATCTGCAAGGGCTGGCGGCAAGTTTCCGTTTGCCGGAGAATTGGCAGGCCGAGGCTTTTTTCTCGTCGCGGAAAATCGACGGCGCACTAACAGAGAGCACGGACGAGACCGA